>JBGQLC010000071.1:0-3550 GCA_041499885.1 Minisyncoccia bacterium | reverse complement strand
GGCTTCAGCCGGCTGTTCGTAAATCGCCTCAAGGACTTTGTCCTCGCGAGTCTTCTTACTTCGCGACGCGGGCTTTTCCTTCGGTACCATCATCTGTTCGCGCGAAACGATGTCGGACAATGACTTTCCGGAACGGCTGCCATGGAAAAGAGGGTGTACTGCTTCAAGCTGGTTCGCTCTGGCTAAAGCCAAAATCTCCTCGTCAACCGACTCGATCAAAATACCTTTCCCCGCGGCTTCGCCCTGTTGCCTCAAGAACGCGAACGATTCCGAGTCTTTTAGCTTTGACCCTTTGGGAATCACAACCACCACCTCGGCTTCGGGGCTTTCAATTATTTTGTCCGCTACATCAGCAGCGGTGTTATTTTTATTTACGATAATTTGATCCATTATTTTAGACTTACGCGATCCAGTGTATACGGCGCTTCAGCCAGTGGTTAATATGCCTATTGCTCTTATCATAATAAAATTCCACGAAAGGCGCGAGGTAGTGAGTAAGCGGGGGCCGATTCCCCGGCCAGAGCGACTTGCGCAGTTTAAATCCACGCCATTCTAGAAGGTTGGGCAATGAAATCCGCGAAATCAGCATCCCCGCTTTGCGCTGCGGCAAAGCGAAGGGCATTTCCGGTCCGCCTTTCAAAAAAACCGGTCCGGAAAATTTCTTTTTCTGAAAAGTATCAAAGAGCGCTCCGACCGCTACTTTAACCGTCTGGTCAAAGTGGCGATACGCGTGCCCGGACATATCGTTGCCAAGATACCTATCGTAAAGCAAGGCGGCGTTATTTTCGCTGACGCCCCATCGCGAAGAAATTGCCGCGTAAAATATCTTTCCGGATAAGGGGACTCTTCCCCGCTCAATGTAGCCATCGCTGTCGTGCGGCCGGACGCGCCAGAAAACCCCTTCTTTCTTATCCGGAAAATGAAGGTGGGTAAGCGGCGCGTATTCCCCCTGTCCCAAGAGCAATAATTCCGATTTGGCCCGGTCGGTCAGGAAGAAATCTATACCTTCTTCCACCATGCCATTTAAGCGGTCAAAGAATTCCCGTGGCGAAAACATATGTTCCAATAAAACCTCAAGTTTTTTGGCC
Organism: Minisyncoccia bacterium; assembly: GCA_041499885.1. Classification (GTDB taxonomy): domain Bacteria; phylum Patescibacteriota; class Minisyncoccia; order UBA6257; family 2-01-FULL-56-20; genus JBGQLC01. The sequence goes on along the minus strand of JBGQLC010000071.1, from coordinate 2,462 downwards.
TCGGAACCGATGGGGTTTTCTATCCTTTTGCCGTCGGCGATAAATCTGACCGCCCGACTCTGGGTCAAAATTGTATCCAACGAATCTACTCCTAGTGCCAACGCTGCTTCATCGCGATAAGTGTTCAGGGCCTTTTGAATGGTCTGAGCTAGAAAATTTTCTAGCGCCACGGCATCTATCGGCCCTTCGCTCTTTCGCCGGTTAAGTGTTGCCGGCAAAACCACGGTGTATGCCACCGCCGGGTCAAGCGAAACGATTATCGGCACTTTCATTAAAAAAATCAGCCGCCTCAAGAGCGGCGACCATTTAAATTCTTTCCAAAATTTTTGTACCGATACTTCGCGCCTGTCATCAACCGCAAAAAGGATGCCACTCGTGCCACGCGGAGCGGCTTCCAATACGAGAAACGCTTCGCCGTTGCGTAATGTTTTTAGGTCAATCACCGATTTCAGTATAGCACAGCTGCCTTAACGCGTCTCTATTCAACTGCCGCACGGATACGCCTAACTCCGGCACCGACAGCTTCCTCTTTCAAAATTTTAAATTTCCCTACTTCGCCGGTATGTGTCACATGCGGGCCGCCGCAAAATTCCTTACTCCATGCGCTAGCGATGTCTTTCCCGATAAAATAGACGTTAACCGGGTCGGGATACTTCTCCTTGAAGAAAAATAGGGCGCCGGTTTTCTCTGCCTCAGTTTTCGGCAAGACCGCTTTTTGCATCGGCAAATCTTCGCTTACTTTTTCGTTAACCAGATCCTCAATTTTTCTTATCTCCTCCGGAGTCAATTTACGCGAAAAACTGAAGTCGAAGCGTGTCCGCTCTGCGGTAATGTCCGAGCCCGCTTGGTGCACATCCGGTCCCAAAACTTCACGCAGGGCCCGCTGGAGCATATGGGTGGCGGTGTGGAGACGCGTCACTTTTTTAAGTTCTTCTTCGCTTCCGGCCTTGATTTCGCCCGTATCCAATATCAACCCGTGGCCGCCGAATTTTTTCTCCTGCCCCGCACGGGAAATTTCTTGATGCTTCTTGAATTCTTCTTGAAATTCATTTTCGTCAAACTTATAAAACCTTTCCTCGAGTAATTCCTTAATAACTTCCGTAGGAAAACCATACGATTGATACAAATCAAATGCCCCTTTCCCTACTTTTTGCCCAACGACAAATGGGTGATATGACCCACCTGGGCTTATCTCTTCAGCCTGCATGCCTGGATATAGATGATTAAATTCTCGTAAACCATTCTTTAGGGTTCTGCCGAAGTTATCCATTTCTTGTTCAAATACATTCAAAATTCTTTCTCTGCCAAGAGTGAGTTCTGAATATGATTTTCCATAAAAATCTAACGTGTCATTTATTAAGCGCATTAAAATATCTTTGGACAGCAAAAGGATATTTTCTTTAATCTCTGCTTTATTAGCATGAATCATCGCACGCCGAATGAGGCGCCGCAAAACATATCCGGCCGCCTTATTGGATGGAACAACGCCGTCGGCGATAAGGAACATGGCTCCTCTTATGTGGTCTGCGATGATTCTCCCGCTCCGCACATCCTCTTCTCCGCCAATTAAAATTAATTGGAATGGACTAAAAAGATCTGTTTCAAAAATCGTCGGCACTTTCTGCGAAATCATCGCCAGGCGCTCAAGGCCCATCCCTGTGTCCACACCCGGTGCTTTTAATTTCTCAAGTTTTTTTCTAGTAGGGCCGAAAGGTAGGCCAAAAAATTTAAAAAGCCGAATCCAGATTGGGATATGTCTTAATAATTCCTCGCGCGAGCCAGGAAAGAAAAATTCGTTAAAAACAATGTTCCAAACCTCTACATCCTGTCCTTTGGCGCTCTTGCAATAAATCTCCGTGGTCGGCCCGCACGGACCGGAGCTGCCGGTCGGCCCCCAAAAAACATCCTCTATCCCCTCTTCGCGCACATCAGTTATACCAAGCTCATTCCAAATTTGTTTTGATTCTTCATCTTTCGGAACACCAATTTCCTGCATGCCCCTAAACACGGTAACGTATGAAATTTCCAACCCCATCGTTTTAGTTATGAACTCGTGCGCGTATTCAATGGCTTCTTTTTTAAAATATCCACCGAACGAAAAATTGCCCAGCATCTCGAAAAAAGTCAGGTGCGTCTCGTCGCCCACCGAATCTATATCCGAAGTACGGAATGATTTCTGTACCGAAACAGTATCACGCGTTGGCTTTCCGTCTTTGCCTTTAAAATCTTTTAGCGCGTCCGCTTCGCCGGTATAATACTTCTTGAATTGCTGCATGCCGGCGGTAGTCAAAAGCACCGACGGATCGTCGGGTATCAAAGACGAAGAAGGAACGACGGCGTGTCCCTTTCCGCCGGAGGCGGATCCGCCTTTGGCGGAAAAAAATGCCAAGAATTTTTTGCGTATTTCAGCTGATGTCATATAAATGCTATTTTACCCTTAGAAGAGAAAAAATTAAAGGCGC
>JBGQLC010000070.1:0-3559 GCA_041499885.1 Minisyncoccia bacterium | reverse complement strand
GGACACATCCTTTCCGCCATAACCTACGACCCTGCCGCGCTGCGTCTTATCCGAGTAAACGATCCGGGTGTGCAAAGTAACTTTGTGGCGACTGCCGAATTTCTTGACTTGAAAGCGAATCGTCTTTTGCTCGGCGTAAAATCTAATACGACGACAACTTCCGCGGGGAGTTACGCACTGGGCAAGCTAGTATTTCTCCCGCTCGTTCGCGGGAAATCCACGGTTGCGTTTGATGTAGACAATACGGTTGTCGTGGATACATTGGCTAACAATATAATCAATTCTGTGGCGAGTGCTTCGTTTGATATCAAATAGACAATTCGGTAATATCATGAACGAGCAGCGAAAGGTCGACGCTCTAAAACCATTAAATTATTATGAACAAAAAATTATTGTGGGTAGTGGCCGGGCTGGTTATATTGGCTGGTGTTGCCTACGGCGGGTACTGGCTGGGCGGCAAAAACGCGCTTGTATTCGTGTCCGATTGGCTAAGTGGCGCGAAGGCGGTGATGTATAGAGATGCATCAGGTTGTTACCACAGCGGCGGACACGTAATCTGTTGGAGTGGAGATGGCCTAAGGATAACCTCGATTGATGGAGGCCCTCGCTAAAAAACGAATGTTGGAAAAGGCGCCTTCCGGCGCCTTTTCTGTGTTATAATCAAAGCACATAGAAAGGTCGGTATTCTAAAATTATTATGAACAAAAAGTTATTGTGGGTAGTTGTTGGATTGGTTGTTCTGGGCGGCATCGCCTACGGCGGGTACTGGCTGGGCGGCAAAAGCGCGCTTGTTTCCGTGTCTGATTGGTTGAGTGGCGCGAAGGCCATGTACCGTGTCGGTAATTGCTACAACAGTGCATCGCACGTAATCTGCTGGAGCTCCGATGGTTTGAGAATAATCTCGATTGACGGAGGCCCTCGCTAAAAAAAGTCCAGAGGTTTCTACAATTTAAAAACAGCCCAATCTGGCTGTTTTTAAATACATTGTTTTCCGTTAGAATTGAATTTATGAGGTACAAGATTCCAAAAGAAGTTTTGACGGTTGAGAAGGCGCTTGCTGGCGACGGGTTTTCGGCATATCTCGTCGGCGGTTGCGTGCGCGATATTTTGCTCGGTCGTGAGCCGAAAGACTGGGATCTTACGAGCGACGCCAAGCCGGCTGAAATACAGAAACTTTTTTTGGAAAGCGTTTATGAAAACGAATTCGGCACGGTCGGCATAAAAACCGATTCCGATGACCCAAAGCTTAAAATTATTGAGGTCACGACTTTTCGCGTGGAGGGTAAATATACGGACAAGCGCCATCCGGATGAAATAAAATTTGCGAAGACGGTGGAAGAAGATTTGTCTCGCCGCGATTTTACGATTAACGCGATTGCATTGAATCCGGAAGATGGCACTGTCGTTGACCCGTATGGCGGCAGAGAAGATATTGAAGCGAAAACAATCCGAACAGTCGGTGACCCGAAGGCGCGATTTGCCGAAGATGCACTGCGGCTAATGCGCGCGGTGCGCTTCGCCATGGAGTTGGATTTTGAAATAGAGATGGATACTCGCCGGGCGATTGAGCAGTCGGCAGGACTTTTGGAGATGATCGCTAAAGAGCGCATCCGTGATGAATTGACCAAAATGTTGATGACCCCTAATGCCGCACGGGGGATAATCATGCTCGAAGAGCTTGATTTATTGCGGTATGTGCTTCCCGAACTGCGCGAAGGTTTGGGTGTCGGACAGAACAAGCATCACATATATAGTGTGTTTGAGCATAATGTCCGCGCACTCGATTATTCGGCCAGACAAAACTATTCGCTTTTGGTCCGAATGGCCTCACTGTTGCACGATGTCGCGAAGCCGCGCGTTAAAGCCGGTGACGGGCCGGATTCAACCTTCTATAACCACGAAGTTGTCGGCGGGAAAATGGTTCCACGCGTTTTGGATCGGCTGCATTTCGGCAAAGATTTTATTGAACAAGTGGCGCATCTGGTGCGTTACCACCTTTTCTATTACAACGTCGGCGAAGTGACTGAATCCGGAGTGCGCAGATTTTTGCGTCGCGTAGGGTCGGAGTACATTGACGACTTGTTCAAGGTTCGTGAGGCCGATCGCATTGGTTCGGGCGTGCCGAAGGCCTTCCCGTATAAATTGCGCCACCTGCTTTTTATGATTGATAAGGTAAAACACGACCCTATTTCTCCGAAGATGCTTAAGGTGAGCGGCGAAGATGTCATGCGTATAGCGGAAATCCCGCCTTCGGCCAAAGTCGGACAAATTTTAGCGGCGCTGCTCGAAGAAGTGCTTGATAGTCCGGAGAAAAACAGCACAGACTATCTTGAAGCTCGCATCCGCGAAATTGCCGAATTTTCGGAAAAACAATTGATTGAAATCGCGAAAAAAGCGAAAATCAAAACAAACGAATTTGAGTCCGGGGTAGAAGCAGAAATAAAGAAGAAACATCACGTAAGTTAATGTCTATTTTCAGCAATGAAAAAATTTGGCGCCGTCTGACCAACTTCTGGACAATGGCTTTTATGGTGTTTTTGACGCTGAACTTTTTTGATTACGGGCATTTAGAATTTATGACCGCGCCACTCGCCGTAATTTATATCGGAATACTCGGCCTCTATGTCAGCACCAAAGAGTTTGATAGATGGTACGAGCTGCATGAAAATAAGCGGCATCCGGGTGAATGGTTCGTTCTGGCCTGGACGATTGTAATTTTTGGCCTGCTGGCATTATCCGCGATAATGCCCGGCACGAGGAAAGTTTCTTCCGAGGCGGTGGCGGTTTATATAATGGTGCTTTCGGTTTTTGCCCTAACGCAAAAATCAAAAGCTTTGCATGCCAGAAAAAAAGAATCTCAAGGTAAGACCTCGACAACCCCCAAATAGTAAGGTTAAATATCCGAGATCGGGCCGTAAGCGAAAGCTTTCATCCCGGGCGTTCGGACAAAATGATTATAGGATATAATCATTTTGCTCCTCACTTCGGGCCGTAGTATACCGGTAGTACATGCGCTTCGGGTGCGTAGAGACCGGGTTCGATTCCCGGCGGCCCGACACTTATCATAAAAATACCGTTTTAAGACGGTATTTTTGATTGATAGCCCAAGAGTGCCAATTTTGCTAAAATATAAGATATGAAACGGCGCGCGCTTGAACACGGCTCAAAGCACTCCCTGAAGTTTTCGTTGGTAACGCATTATATCGGCGAAAAAATCGATTTAAAAAAGCTACAGGATGGCTTAAAGAAATACCACTACCTTAATCGCGACCATCCGCTGGTTTTAGAACTGGCCAAAAATGAATTTACCGCCGTGACTAAATTCGGCGCGGTAAGCTTCTGGAACGTGAAAGAAAGCCTGGCTAGGGAATTTTTGCAGGAGATCGCCCCGTACGCGATAAGTTCACAGGAACGCTATCACCACACCGACACACTGATTGTTTTTTTGGGAGCGTCAAAGGAGCGGGTGACGTTTGAAGAGTTATATCTGACCGACCGTGAGCTGACCGTTGATCAGATTAAAATTATTTCCTATGTTTCCGCGCAATCGGTGGCGCTT
>JBGQLC010000069.1:0-3580 GCA_041499885.1 Minisyncoccia bacterium | reverse complement strand
ATTGTACGCAGAGATTTCTGTAAAGCCATCCGCAGGTGGCTGTTTTTTAAAACGACTTCCCGAGGCAAGCCGCTGGTCAAATCGCGGCCGCGCACAGGAACCTCCAGCCGTTCATCGAGCGGCATGGCTGAACCGACGGTGACTTTGGCGAATTCGGCGCTCGCCTCTCCAAGCGCCACCTTGAACTCATCACGGACGAAACGAATAATATCTTCATTAAAACGGTCACCGGCAACTTTGAGCGTTTTGGAAACAACTATTCCGCCCATGGAAATCACGGCGATATCGGTCGTTCCTCCGCCTATATCTATTATCAAGCTGGCCGTAGGCGCTTCAATCGGCAGCTGCGCGCCGATGGCGGAGGCAACCGGAGATTCAATCAGCGCCACCTGTGAACAACCGGCGTTTTTTACAACGTCTTCCACGGATTTTCGTTCAACTTCGGTCAAACCGTCCGGAACTCCCAAAACTCCGCGCCGGAAACTGAACAGTGACCCTTTGGAGATTCGCTTCAGAAATTGGCGGAGTAGCTCCTGAGTCATCTCAAAATCGGAAATAACCCCGCCGACCAGCGGACGGATAACACTGATGTGCGAGGGCGTACGCCCGAGCATCTTTTTTGCCTCATCCCCGACCGCGAGAATCTGATTCGTTTTATTGTTGATGGCAACGATTGTCGGCTCCTGTACCACAAAACCGCGATGCTTCGCGTAAATTAAAGAATTGGCGGTACCGAGGTCTATGGCTATGTCTCTAAAAAGAGTGTCAAATAATTTCATTTAAAGGGTTTTTTTGAGAAGTGCAATAAAAGCGGTCCGACTCATTACATCTGCCGTCGGCTTTGAGCGCGATTTAACCTCTACTTTATCCTTTGTTTGCGCGCTAACTACCGCTCTCCAAGGAATCCCGATAAGATCCGCTTCGGCTAATTTGGCCCCGACTGAGATTGGTCGCTGGTCATAAAGTACATCAAAGCCCGCCTTTTGTAAATCGCCATAAAGTTTTTCCCCGTCTTCGGCTCCCGGAAACTCAAGAAGGTGCACTGCAAAAGGCGCGACCGATTCGGGCCAAATCAAGCCCTTGTCGTCATTATAAATTTCGGCGAGCACACCCATCAGCCGCGTAATACCGATTCCATACGAACCCATAACCACAAGTTTATTCTCGCCTTTGTCGTTTAAATAATTAAGATCGTACGCTTCGCTGTATCGCGTCCCGAGGCGGAAAATATTGCCGACCTCGGCGGCGTTGCTTTCAAGAACCTTAGCTCCGCATTCGGGACAAGTTTTTTCTCCGCCGTAAATTTCTTTATTTTTCGCCCAATCGCACTTCTCACAATAGAAAATTGTGTCTTCGCCAACCGGCAAAAGAACCTGAAACTCGTGAGTCGGCTCTTTGGTGAAAGGTCCGCCTCCGGCTTCCACAACAAGCGCTTTTAGTCCGATACGCTTGAAAACTTTCTGGTAGGCCAGCTCCATTTGCTTGTAAAACATGTCCAAATCAGCTTTATCAGCATGGAAGCTATAGAGGTCCTTCATTATGAACTCGCGGCCGCGCAAAAGGCCTGATTTCGCGCGCTCTTCCGCCCTAAATTTTGTTTGTAGCTGATAGAACGATTTCGGCAAGTCTTTATAGGAGGAAACAAATTGCTTGGCGAGAAATGCCGCCTCCTCTTCGTGCGTCCAACCCAAGCCGAACTCATGTCGTTTTTCTTTTCCCTCAATCGCTGTCTTGAACATTACATCCGTTTCCCAACGCGTTGATTTTTCCCACATTTCTTTCGGCACGAGCGTGGACATCAAAACTTCCGTCGCTCCGAGCGCGTTCATTTCTTCGCGGACAATGTCCTTTATTTTATGGAGTACCCGTAAACCCAGCGGCAAATAGCCGTAAACGCCGGCAGAAATTTTACGGATGAATCCAGCGCGGGTCAAAAGCTTGGCGTTCAGAGAAGTTTCGTCTTTCGGAAAATTACGCTCGGCTTTGGTGAATAATTCAGACTGCAACATTAGCCATAGAATATCATGTAAGTTTTACGCGCGCAAAATCAGGATGCTGGTAAAACCAATCCTATTTGCAATATTGGCCAACCAAACTTATCGATCCGTTTACGACGCTACATAAAATACCGCCGCCACAGCCGGGCCCCGGGTTAAGAGTACAGCTATTAACCACATATTGGCTGCCCCCGCAACCGGGTGGATAATACTGCCAGCCAGGGGTTGGCGGAACGTTATTGTCACATTGGGCGAAAGTTACGCATCCGCCATTGTAGGGGTCAGTCGTGCAGTCGGTTGGCCACGGGTAAAGGTCATTATCATTCTGATATTCGATCACGCCGCTGCAGTCGTAATCCCAACCCCATCCTCCAACTGATGTGGATTTGTAATCTGGCTCGGTGGGATACACCAATGAACTTGCGTCATAACAATCATATGCCGCCTGAGAGACGGTGTAGCGGCGCACAGCACGGACGCCCACCCCCAACGTAGAAGAGGCGTCAGCGGCATATTCCGCGGACGATTTATATTGGTCGTTATCTGCATCCTCGCGCCATAAATTTGTTTTTAGTATTTGGCCACCGCTGCTTATAGCTATATGGCCTGTGGTAACCGAAATACTTTTGCCTGAATTAAAAACGAAGTTCGCGCCGGCGAGCGTGAGCGTGTGAGCTATGGTCGCGTTGCCGTTATCCACCCCGTCAACCGAGCCTTCCGCCGGGAACGCCGCGGGTAGGGTGCAATCGCTGCCCATGGTCCAGTTGCCGGTGTCGGGTATGGAGCACGCGTCCGACCAGGCCAGAGTTATAGAATTTTTATTTCCCTCGCTGTCTTTAACTACAAAAGTAGTTCGGTAAGTCTTATGATGCGTGTCTTCGACTGTCCATTTCGCCGAGTAAGTCAGCTTCGGCGGCTCGTCTGCTTTCGCCAAAGAAATGCCGGCTTTGGCTAATGACCGCGAGGAGTCCACGAAGGCAAGGTGATTGTTGTCGTCAACGACAAAACGGACCGGCAAAAGATCCGCGGCGGCCGTCGGGCCAACCAAAACGAGAGGCAGAACTTTCACCCCGTGGTCGGTCTCAATCTGTGCCACAACCGAGGCAATCGGCGCTTGGCTCTGTATAACTATAGAAAGACTTTGCGTTTGCCCAACGTATACATCAATCGGGTCGATAGTCGCCTGCACGATTTTCGGCCAAACTTCTTTTGCTTGGACGATTTGGAAAATATCCTTGCCGGCGGGCAAATGGAATTTCGCCGGCTCGGCCGCTGAGCTTGCAGGCGCTGCCGGAGCCGAAACACTAAACATGTCCGGCCAAAATCTCAAACCCGCCCCAAATGCGCTGAGAAAAAGCGCAAGGAACACAAAGATTTTTAATGGGAAAAATTTCATCGCTTATTTGGCGGGAGTGTTTGAATCGGAAGAGTTGTCGGAAGAACTTTGAATGTTCCGGCAATTACCGAAAAAGATTTGAGAACGGACGAGTCGTTGGAATTCGTACCGATAGTGAAACCCGAAATCGTCTCACAGGTTCTATAGCGCAAGCATCCCGCATTTGGCATATTGATCTCAACCGTAT
>JBGQLC010000068.1:0-3833 GCA_041499885.1 Minisyncoccia bacterium | reverse complement strand
TTCGCCGGACCCGGCGCTTTCGGAAAAGAAAAAAGCGTGCCGTTTGCCTCAAAGTATGAGAAACCGGTAATGGAGGAGCAGAAAAAAGACAAAGAAGAATCTGTGCCGCTAAATGTCCGTGAAAAGAAAAAGGAAGACGATGACCCATGGCAGATTCCTACTTTCATGCGCAAGCGGAAACGCTAAAAAATAATTTTAAGCCCCGACGTGAGTCGGGGCTTTTTGTTAATTCGGGTCAACCTTGTTCGGTAACCAGTAGCCGTGTTGCGGGCGCTTCTTAGCCCGGGCTAATCGCTGTAAGAGCGCGATCATTTCAGTTGGCGTACGGTCGCCGAAGAGATCTTCGAGCATATAGAATAAAACGACGACTTCTTCGAGTGTCTTATTCCTGAAGATCATGTGCCAGAGTTCGTGACGGTTGTTCCACAGGCGCATCAGATTCTCGCCATGGTCATTACCGCAGCGGCTGCGCGGAGTAAGGTGGTGGGAAGTCATCCGCTCCGGTTCGCGCGGCAAGAGATGCTGCGATAGTCGGTTTTGCCTTTTCCGTTCGGTATTGGTTGAGCCGAACTCTTTGCGCCGGTTGTAGCGTCTTACCTGACGCCGAGACTTCTTGCGGGGCCACTTTTTATAACGGCTCAAGCACTCTCCTTAATAAAATTTGCCGGAACAAAATACTGCCCTCAGTATACGTATTTCGATTTAGACATCAAGGGGAGGCTAATTCGCTTCCTCGATTTCGGCTTTGGCGATGGGCAGAGCCTCAACCCCGATATTTTCGCCGGTAATTTTCAAGATGTCCTTATCTATTTTCGCGAATTCTTTGTTCGCGAAATTGTAGGTATTGACTGTAGTGTTGATGTGCGTGCCCAATTTCTTAAAATAGTCTTCATATGTCCCCATGTGTTTCATCAGGTTATTTACGTGTTTTATTATCGCTTGAGCGGACTCCTCAACCTTAAGCGCCCTAAGCCCCTGCATCACTGTTTGGAGGTAAGCATAAAAAGTGGTTGCCGAGACCACGATAACTTTTTTATTCCACGCGTATTCCAACAAATTTACCGAATTGATCGCCCCGATTTTTTTAACCAAAAGATCGTAGTAGACCGCTTCCGAGGGGATGAACATAAAAGCGAAAGGCATTGTTCCTTCGTTCGGTTTTATATATTTGGCCGTTTCATCAATTCTTATCTTGAGGTCATTGCCGAAAGCCGTTTCAAATCTTTTACGCTCTTCTTCGCTTTGCGCTTCGAGCATTCGGTTGTAATTTTCCAAACTGAATTTTGAATCTATCGGGATAATACCGTCTTTGGCTTTGACGATGGCGTCCACAATAGTCCCATCTCTAAATTTGTATTGAAGTTCGTAGTCGTTCGGAGACAGAACATTTTCTAAAACCTTTTGCAAAATAAATTCCCCCAGGACCCCGCGTTGTTTAGGATTTTTTAAAACATCTTGGAGTGCCCGCAATTGTTCGCTCACGCCCGAGATCTGTTTTTGGGATTCGCTTACCCGCGTTACTTCTCGGACGATGTTCTGGGCGATTTCATGGCTTTTTAGGAGACCGCCGTGTACCTCCTTCGTAGATTCGCCAAGTTTAAATTCCAGCGATTTTCTGAGCTCGCTCATTTGGTTTTGGAGAAGGAGCATAGATTGATTCTCCGTCGCCTCCGGTTTTTTGCCGAGAAGCTTAAAGAGCGCGAAAGCGGCAAGCGCCAAGGCTAAGCCGGTTATTACAAGCAATGCGATTTCCATAAAAATATTATATCCCGATTTTTGATTTTCGTCTCTTGGGCGGGTATATTAAAGCCAGCGCGGGTATGGTTCAGTGGCAGAACGAGACCTTCCCAAGGTTTAGACACGGGTTCGATTCCCGTTACCCGCTCAATAAACAAAAGGTTACTCCTCGCGAGTAATCTTTTGTTTGCCTGAAAGCGGAGAGGGAATCGAACGGTGGAGGGGGTCGGGGAACCGCGCCCGGTTCCCCGTGTAGGAGATTATTCAGAACCGAGGGTTGTGAAGGAGCAACTTGCTGTATGGCGAGTTGCGACGCGAGATAGCGAAGTGCCATGTTACCCGCTCATTCAGCAAAAGCGCTCTATATTATAGATAATAAGGGTTTTGTGCTGATAATTTTTCCACAGGGGGGGGTATTCCAAGGAAACGGATGTGGTAAAATATATCAAAGGTTTTAATAATCAATCATTGACCAAATTTAGGTGGGTCGACCAATAATTAGTTAACTAAATAAACAGTAATTAACAAAAAAATAAAAAATATATGAAAAAATTGAACAAGAATTCAGTAGTAACCATATTATCGATTTTATTGATGTTCGGCGTGTCCGGACAGGCCGTATTCGCAGTCAGCCCCGCAACGGTAAATCTTGGCGCAGCGGGTAATTTTGTGATTCTGGCGAAAACAGGTATCTCAACCACCGGATCAACCTCGATTGTCGGAGATATCGGAGTCAGCCCGGCAGCCGCGAGTTATATAACCGGATTCGCGTTAGATCTTCCGGCATACAGCGCATTTTCAACATCGGCTTTGGTAACCGGAAAAGTATACGCGCCAGGTTACATGGATCCGACTCCCGCTAATTTGACCACGGCGGTAAACGATATGATGACGGCGTACACCGATGCTGCAGGGCGTGCGGCTGACGTCACCGAGCTCGGTGCCGGGAATATCGGTGGGATGACGCTTGCCCCCGGAGTCTACAAATGGGGCACAGGCGTAACAATTCCATCGGATGTTACTCTTTCCGGCGACGCAAACGGCGTTTGGATTTTTGAGATTGCGCAAAATCTTGATATCAGCTCCGCCGTGAGAGTAGTTCTTGCCGGAGGCGCGCAGGCCGGCAATATTTTCTGGGTTGTAGCAGGACAGACAACTTTAGGAACAACCTCAGTCTTCAATGGAAATATTTTGGATCAAACAACGACCGTTCTTAATACTGGTGCACAGCTTAATGGGCGAGCGCTAGCACAGGCCGCGGTAACACTTGATGCAAACGTAGTTACGATGCCGTCTTCCGCAGCTCCGGCACCTGTTGTGCCTCCGCCCGCTCCTACGCCAACACCGACTCCAGTACCATTACCAGCACCCGCTCCAACTCCGGCCCCGACACCTTCGCCGTCAGCCGGTAATCCCGCTCTACAAGCCCAGCTTAACGGTTTGTTAGCGACACTGCATTCACTTCAGGCGCAATGGGACGCGCAGCACGGTTCTCCGGCTCCGGCTTCCGCGTTTGGCCAGCAGGTGAAAGCGTTTGCGAAGAATCTTGGAAAGGGCAGTAGCGGAAATGACGTAGCGACCCTTCAACAATTTTTGATCTCACAAAATAAAGGTCCCTCCGCGGAGGCTTTGGCTAAAGCTGGCGCGACTGCACATTTTGGCGAGCTTACTCGTGCAGCATTAGCGGAATTTCAGGTGAAAGTAGGGATTAGCCCTGCTCTTGGAAATTTCGGAGCAATAACGAGGAGCTATTTAAGTACGCATTAAATTTACTAATCAATAAAAATAAACAATAAATAAAATAAAAAATAAATGAAGAAAATTAACAAAAACTCAATAATCACTATATTAGCCGTTTCTTTTGTATTCGGTCTCACTGGGCCGATGGCTGCATTCGCGGCAACGACACCATCTCTCGGAATGGCAGCAACTTATGGCGTTCTCGGTAGTACCTACACCAACACGTCGGCAGGAACCACGGTCAATGGAGATGTAGGATTTACCACAGGACCGGCAGTTGCTCCTGCGGGCGTGCATACCAACTACGGATCAGGCGCGCCGTATTCCACGGCGGGCACCGATCAGAATAGCGCATT
>JBGQLC010000067.1:0-3897 GCA_041499885.1 Minisyncoccia bacterium | reverse complement strand
GCTCATCAGAAAAGAGAATGATTCGTAGTCCAACGCCGGCGTAAGAAAAACGTTTTTTAGACCACCCAGAATATCATGGGCGATTTTTTGAACATTCGGATTGGGATGCACCGGATAAATTACAACCGCATCCTTCTCCTGTGCCGCGATCTCCTTTATCGCCTCACAAATATTCTTCAATCCCCCGCCAAAACTCTCCCGGCGGTGGGCAGTAACGAGAATTATCTTCTCCCCATCACCGAACTTTAATCCGTAATCTTTTTCCAAACGCTCGCTCATCTTTTTTCCTTTGCTCGCATCCTTATAGTGGCCCAATACCATAAGCAACGCATCTATCTCAGTATTCCCGACAATATAAATGTTTTCCGATAACACGCGTTCGCTTAGCAAATTCTGTTTGGCGTTCTCGGTAGGCGCAAAATGGATGTCCGCAAGTCGCCCCAAAAGTTGCCGGTTCATTTCCTCGGGAAATGGAGAATATTTGTCATGGGTTCTTAAGCCCGCCTCAATGTGCCCAACCTTTATGCCGCTATAAAATGCGGCGAGGCCGGCAATAAAAGCGGTTGTGGTATCTCCTTGTACAAGCACGCAATCCGGTTTTTCTGAGGATAAAATCGGACCGATCCCGCGCAAAATCATTTCAGATACTCCGTTTAAAGTTTGATTTTCGCTCATCACGTTAAGATCAAAATCCGGTTTTATGCCGAAGATCGCGAGGGTTTGGTCCAGAAGCCCGCGATGCTGTGCGGTTGCGAGAACCTTCGGCGCTAAGCCGCGAGCCGAGAGGGCGGCAATAACCGGAGCCATTTTAATGACCTCGGGGCGCGTTCCCAAAACTGCTAAGATTTTTTTCATTGATGTTGTGTCTCCCGAATTAGCTTATCCCACTCTGCCACAAGTTTATCTTTAGCGAAGTGATCATTCAAGTATTTTCTTCCATTCTCGCCAAGTTTTTTTAAGGCGGCACGGGTTTCGTATGCGGCATGGAACGCATCCAGAACTGCCCCGTGGTCCGCAGATACGGCCGCAAAGCCACAATGCGCCTCGCTTACTATCCTAATCGCATCGCTCTCCTTATGCACGGCAATAACAACCGGTATGCTTCCCGCCAAATACCCCATCAATTTTGCAGGCACAGCGGGAGTAGTATTCTTGGAAGTCAGCGTCGCGATACCAACATTCATTTCTTTAACCAGTTCCGGATATTCTTCACTAGATACGAACGGCTTGAACATAACATTCTGTAGATTTTTCTGGTGGGCTAAAGCTTGTAAACGCGGGCGCGCTGATCCGTCTCCTACAAAAAGGAACTTGACGTCTGGGACAGAACGGAACGATTCCGCTACATCTAACACGAGCTCGAGCCCTTGCGATGGGCCAAGTACGCCACCGAAAAAGAAAATGAATGAGTTTTCCAACCCCCATGTCTTGCGGAACCTGTTGCCGCCAGGCGACGAATCGTAAGGCCTAACATCTATCCAATGAGGAATAACGCGCAGCTTCGCCGCAGGTACATTCCTTTTTGTTTCCAAATATAGCATGTGATTTCTCGACGGCACGACAATGAGATCGGCGCGGCGATATACCCTGCGCTCCATTCGCCCGAAAGCAAGGCGGATAAGAGGTTTCTGCCACGGCGCGACGAGATCAATTCCATTCTGGGGGAAAATGTCGTGGATATTTGCGATAAAATGCGCGTGATAATGTTTTGCAATATTTGAGGCTGCCAAAGCCAAAGGCAGCGGCGGGCTATGGACTATTACCGCATCAAACGGTCCGGGAAGAGTGCCTTGAACCGCGCGCGCGAATATCTTGGAAAGCAAAAGCTGATTTATCCCGCGAAATATGTAATTTATGCGGTGATGCGGCAAGGTCGCGATGCGGATAACTCGTACGCCGTTAATTTCTTCGTCCCTCGGAACCGCATCAACGTTCATCCCTGATGCAAGATTATAGGCTGGAACTGTGGTCGCGACGGTGACCTCGCATCCTCGCTCCCGCAACCCCTCCGCCAAATCAGCCATCAACTGAGCTGCCGAGCGGACCTCGGGCGGATAAGAGTCCGTGATTATAAGAATGCGCATGCTTTTTTATCCGTTAATATCGCTATTCTTTCGCATTTCAAGCATCTTTGCATCGACAAGAAAGCGGTACCAGAATCCTTGAAGAAAATGGAAAACCAGCCCTTCTTTCCCGTCTAAAAATCCACCTCTGAAGATATACCGGTATGCGAAATAGAAAAAAGCTCGGACAAAATGCGGCAATTCCTGGTATAGCCACCAAATCCCCGACCTAGCCGGCACGCCTTCCCGCAACTCGCGGATTCCGGCGGCAGCTTCCCGGCTGGAATAATTGTTGTGCTTTTGAATCCAGTCGCTCAGACCTTTGTGATTATCGTCCACAAAATCATTTTTAAAGTGGCCGTGCTCACCTTCAAGGAGGACAATGTGCTCGTCCATTTCTCGTTCTTCCGAGCGGCCCTTGCCTGCGCGGAAAAACCGCAAAAACCGACTCGGATAATATCCTCCATACCTTATCCAGCGTCCCATGAAATATACCCTTCGCTTCATATAAAATCCGCTGATATTCTTTGAAATATCCGGCAAAGTTTTTTTTATTTCTTCCGCGAGTTCAGGCGTCAAAAATTCATCGGCGTCCAAGCGTAAAATCCATTCTCCGTTTATGTGACAATTATCCAGCGCCCAGTTGAATTGTTCGGCCTGATTTACAAACGAATGTTCATAAATCTCCGCTCCGTATTCTTTTGCAATCGCAACGGTACGGTCGGCGCTCTTTGAATCAACGACAATAATCTGTCCGGCAAAATACTTAACGCTTTCCAGACATTTCGGCAAATTTGACTCCTCGTTATAAGTGAGAACAATAACTGAAATAGGAAGCTTATTCGACATAGCCTCATTATAAATAAGTTTGAGGTATTGTCTAATAAAAACGGCTGCTTTTGAGATGCAAATTTTATAATCCTTACTTCGTATTTAAAATTGATTCGTACGCGAGAATAAATTGCTCCGCAATTTTCGAAGGAGAAAACTTGTCTGCCGCAAATTGTTTTCCCCGTTCACCCATTTTATGGGCATCCGATGAGGCGAGAATATCTAGTATGCCACGGGCAAACGCTTCCGAAGTTTTTTGAGCTACGATTCCGGCATGCGCTTCCAAAACATACGGCGCGACACCAACTTGCGGTGTCACAGCCACCGGCAAACCCGCCGCCATCGCTTCCACAACTGCCATGCCGAAATTTTCCGAATAGGACGGAAGAACAAAAATGTCTGCATCATGCAAGGCCGCTTCTTTATCCTCTCCCAAAAGCATGCCGACAAAACGAACACTGTCTTTGACTCCTTCCTCGGCGATCATCGATTCGACGTGTTTTTTATATCCATCTTCGTCGTTCCCAGCTATAACCAGAATCGCATTGGGCTCTTTTCTAACAACTTCCGCAAACGCCGGAATAAGAGTGTCGAATCCTTTTTTCCACGTAATTCTACCCAATGAAAGAATTATTTTTGAATCAGTCGCGATATTATATTTTTTTCGGAACACGCCACGAGCAGGAATCTGCTTATCTTTTGCTGTCGATAACGAATTTTGGATGATTATCGAGCGCCGCAACGGGAACCCCGCGGAGAGATACTCATCCCGCTCCAGAGGAACCGTAAAATGTATCGCATCCGCGCTTTTTAAATTGCTTTTTTCTATAAGGTTGATATACACCCGCTTCAGAAAAGCGCTTTTTCTGGCCAAAGGTTCCTTCATTAGGCTTCCCCGCGGAGAAATAATATACGGCTTTTTATATTTTTTTGCGTAATGCGAGCCGAGCTCTGAAGCCGCTAGAAATACCGAGGTTATGTGAATAATATCGAACTTTTTAAT
>JBGQLC010000066.1:0-3922 GCA_041499885.1 Minisyncoccia bacterium | reverse complement strand
GCCTTGTAAGACCCCTATGAAGCCGAACACGGGGCTATTTCTGCGTTTATGAATGACAAAATTATTATCAAGGGCGCTCGTGAGCATAATTTGAAGAATATTAACCTCGAAATCCCGCGCGGGAAGATGGTCGTTTTTACCGGTCTTTCCGGTTCGGGGAAATCAAGCCTGGCTTTTGACACGATTTTCGCCGAAGGACAGCGTCGCTACATAGAATCCCTTTCCGCATATGCCAGGCAATTTTTAGGGCGTCTGGATAAGCCGGATATTGATGATATTGAAGGCCTGTCACCGGCTATTTCTATCGACCAGAAAAGCCACTCGGGAAATCCTCGTTCAACCGTCGCCACTATTACCGAAATTTATGACTATCTTCGGGTGCTTTTTGCCCGCCTGGGCAAACCGTTCTGCCCACGCTGCGGCAGCGAAATTCGCAAAATGACCGGCGAAGAAATAGTGGATGCGGTTATCGCTTTTGCCAAAGCAGACGAAAGCGGAAAGAACCTTCTTATACTCGCGCCGGCGGTGCGCGGCAGGAAAGGGGAATACTACCAGCTGCTCTATGATTTTTTAAATGCAGGTTTTAGGGAAGTGCGAATCGACGGGAAAATGCATACACTGAAAGATCGGATAGAACTTTCGCGCTACAAACAACATACGATTGAGCTCGTGGTTGACCGTATCCCGTCAGGCATGGATTTCAAAGAAAAAGATAATCGCTTGCGCCTTGCCGAGGCTATAGAGTCGGCTTTGAAATACGGTAACGATGTTGTAACTGTACTAGTTAAGGACGAGATTTCATTGTCGGCAAAATTTACCTGCCCGCACGATGGATTTTCATTCCCGGAAATTGAGCCGCGCCTCTTTTCATTCAATAGTCCTTATGGCGCGTGTGAGGCCTGTCATGGGTTGGGTGTTGAAGATATTTGGTCAGAAAAAATCTGCCCGGTCTGCCTCGGCAAACGGCTCAAGGAAGAAAGTTTGAGCGTTTTGATTAAGGGCAAAAACATTGCCGAAGTCGCCGCGCTTTCCATCGCCAACAGCCTAGCCTTTTTTCATTCACTTGAGGTTTCGGGCAATGTGCGGTTTAAGGAAATCTCCGAAGTGCCGTTGCGCGAGATTAAAAACCGCCTGAAGTTTTTAGTCGACGTAGGCCTTGAATACCTTTCGCTTGATAGAAAAGCCGGGACATTGTCTGGCGGCGAAGCCCAGCGCATACGATTGGCTTCACAGATCGGCTCGCGGCTTGTCGGTACGCTTTATATTCTGGACGAACCGACCATCGGTTTGCACCAGCGCGATAATGAGAAACTCATCCGCACGCTGCATGACCTGCGCGACCTGGGTAATACGATTATCGTTGTTGAGCACGACGAAGACACCATTCGTTCGGGAGATTATTTAGTTGATTTTGGCCCGGGCGCGGGCATACACGGCGGCAAAGTTGTTGCTCAGGGTTCGTTGCCTGGGATATTAAAAGACCCGAAACAGCAATCGCTCACTTTGGATTATTTGCGCGGAAAAAAGAAAATAGAAATTCCCGAAGAGCGGCGTAAAGTTGGTCCGCATCAGGAATATCTGAAGATTCGCGGAGCGAAAGCCAATAATCTTAAGAATATCAACGTCGATATTCCGCTGCGCCGCTTCACGGCGGTAACAGGAGTTTCCGGTTCTGGCAAAAGCACTCTGGTTTATGATGTGCTCTACAAAACATTGGCCGACAAGTTCAACCGTGCGAATTACCGACCTGGTGAGGCAAAAACAATTCTGGGACTGGAATATTTGAATCGGGTTATCAACATCGACCAAGGGGCAATCGGGCGCACGCCTCGTTCCAATCCGGCTACTTACGTGGGTGCGTGGACATATGTCCGCGATCTTTTTGCGTCAACCGATGACGCGCGCGTACGGGGGTATAAACCGGGCCGTTTCAGCTTCAATGTTCCGGGCGGCCGTTGTGAGAATTGCGAAGGGCACGGCACGATTGCTATCGAGATGCACTTTTTGCCGACCGTCTACGTTGTTTGTGATATTTGCAAGGGCAAACGGTTTGACCGCGAGACGCTTGAGGTTGAGTACAAAAAGAAAAATATTTATGACATTTTGCGGATGACCATTGAAGAGGCAACCGAATTCTTTGAGGACATTCCATGGTTGCATGACCGCCTCAAAATTTTGGATGAGGTTGGTTTGGGCTATCTCGAACTGGGACAATCGGCAACGACTTTGTCCGGCGGTGAAGCGCAGCGGGTAAAACTCGCGGCAGAATTGGGCAAGCGCGATACCAGAAATACGCTCTATCTCCTGGACGAGCCGACCACCGGGCTTCATTTCGCGGATATAGAAAATTTGCTGAAAGTTCTTCAACGGTTAGTTGACCGCGGAAATACCATCGTGGTCATCGAACACAATCTGGACGTTATCAAAAGCGCGGATTGGATAATTGATCTGGGTCCGGAAGGAGGCGAAGAAGGCGGTGAAGTGGTGGCTGTCGGAGCACCCGAGGATCTGGCGCGCAAACAGGGCAGTTTTACTGCAGAATATTTGCGCCAGGCGTTAAAATAAATTGTGCTAAAATATAAAACAGACAATTTGAAAATCGGTGGAGTAATGATGTGCGATTGCACCGGTTAGTCATCCCGGCACTTTTATTTTTCCCAGCGTTACTTTTTGGCGCTGAGCGGCCATACGGAAGCAAGCTTTGTGTTGAACGAGGATTCCACTGTTATCAGATTGATAAACACGAGATATCTCGTGAAGGCCAGACAAAACAAGATACAAAAACGGTTAAGCGAAAACAACTTGATTCGTGGGGGTCACTTTTTCCGGACCCGACCGCGCGAATGCTTGTTATGAAACTTAACCGGATGAACATCGAACTTGAGCGCGGGATGGTCATAGCGATTCCCGATATTCTCGCCGGGAAAACGCTGATGGACTTCTCGCCATTTCCGTTGTCACGCAATGGTACTGGAGAAAAGGTGTTGATTTGGGACCCCAAGCTCTTGGCTTGGGCCGCCTACAACGAAGGCGGCATTCTCACGCGCTGGGGGCCGGGGGTCGGCGGGAAAGAGTGGTGTCCCGATATTGAGCGTCCTTGTAAGACGATAAACGGAACTTTCCGCCTGATGTACAAAACCGGACGGTACCACCGTTCCGACCACTATCCGGTAGGCGAATGCCTCGGCAGTCTGCTGGCAAGGCCCGGGTGCGCGCCTATGCCATGGTTCATGTGCTTCGATGACGATGGCTACGGCCTTCACGGTTCGGACGAAATTCCCGGATATAATGCGAGTCATGGCTGCATTCGGATTTTTACCGATGACGCCGAGTGGCTAAATCTCAATTTTGTGAACGAGCGGACCGACATCATCATTCTCCCGTATTGAATCAGCCCCGACTTACCTCGGGGTTATTTTTTTGCGACTAAGTTTGTCCAGGCGTAGAATACAGTTATGGCAGAAAAGGAAATCCGCCGAAAAAAAATAGGCTTGGCCTTAGGTGGCGGAGGGGCAAGAGGTTTGGCGCATATTGGCATAATCAAGGTATTTGAGGCATTCGGCATACCCATCGACTATATAGCAGGAACCAGTATGGGGGCGGTTATCGGCGGATGGTACGCGGCTACGCAAGATATCCGTACCGTTGAGAATATATTTTTAAATTTAAAATCCCACGATGTTTTACCGTTGTATAGGATTTTGCGCCAACGCAACGGAGTCCTTTTTCGCGAAGATGCAATGGTCGCATCATTGGAAAAGGAGCTCGCCGATCGTTCAATCCAGGATTGCGGTATTCCGTTCCATGCTGTTGCGACCAATGTAAAAAACGGCGATGCGGTTGTTTTGAAAACCGGGTCTTTGATTACGGCGATGAAGGCCAGCTCAGCAGTTCCAATCATGTTTCAGCCGGTAGATATAGG
>JBGQLC010000065.1:0-3979 GCA_041499885.1 Minisyncoccia bacterium | reverse complement strand
GCGGGTATCGTGTTGCTGCCTTTTACGCTCATAATCGCAATACTTACTCGCCTCACTTCCCGCGGCCCTGTTATATACAAACAGGAGCGCACGGGTAAAGGTGGGCAAGGGTTTATGTTATACAAGTTTCGCACCATGCAGCATGGCAATAATGGCGCCTTGTGGACAGAAAAAAACGATGTCCGCATCACGGCTTTTGGCAAACTCCTGCGCCTAACCCATCTCGACGAGATACCCCAGATTTGGAACATAATTCGCGGAGACATCGCCTTTACCGGTCCGAGGCCAGAACGAATTGAGCTGACCAAGCAGTATGAGCGTTTTCCGTATTATGAAATCCGCCAGGTGGTAAAACCGGGCCTTACCGGTTGGGCGCAGATAAATTATCAGCCTAGCGCTTCATTAGAAGAAGCATACGAAAAACTAAAATACGATATCTACTACGTTAAAAATCGCTCGTTGGCGCTCGACATGCTGATAATCCTCCGCACAATAAAATATTTTTTCACGAGCCACAGCTAAGGATGATCAAACGGATAAAAAGCCTGCTCTTCGAAAACCGCCACGCCAGACAAACTGTCGCTAAAAATACATTTTGGCTCAGCATAGGCGCGGTGGCCAGCCGTGTTATCAAGGCCGTTATCATTATTTATGCGGCGAGGATATTAGGCGCAGAAAATTATGGTGTTTTCTCTTACGCGCTGAGCCTCGCGGCGATGTTCTCTATACTTTCGGATGCCGGAGTGCAAGGAATATTAACCCGTGAAATTTCCCGCAACCCTGAGGCACTGGAAAAAACTCTCGCTACGTCTTTTGTCATAAAATTATGCCTGGTTGTTTCAAGCGTTCTTCTTATCGTCGGCGTAGGTCCATTTGTTTCTACGGTAAAAGGCGCGGCATCACTCCTTCCGCTCGCCGCCCTACTAACAGCTTTTGATTCACTGCGCGATTTTAGTTTCAGCATATCGCGCTCAAGAGAAAAAATGGAAATTGAGGGCGGCATAGGCACGCTGACCGGAGTGAGCATCGCAATCTTCGGGCTAGCCGCCTTATGGGTAAAACCAACTCCATTTGTGCTGATGATCGGATATGTCATGGGTTCGGGGCTGGGAATGCTTAT
Source organism: Minisyncoccia bacterium (assembly GCA_041499885.1). Classification (GTDB taxonomy): domain Bacteria; phylum Patescibacteriota; class Minisyncoccia; order UBA6257; family 2-01-FULL-56-20; genus JBGQLC01. Next base: position 2,859 of record JBGQLC010000065.1, on the reverse strand, counting down.
TGCTTTTTTGCTTTTGGGTAAATATTTAAAAAACTTTTGGAAACTATTTGAGAAAGATCTTGCTAAAAAAATATTAAAAGATGCCCTGCCCTTCGCTCTGATGAGCTTATTGGGCGCGCTAACCGTAAACACCGATACCATAATGATCGGTTTGTTCCGAGGCGCGCGAGATGTGGGTCTTTACGCTGCCGCGCAGCGGCCGGTAATTCTGGTATACTTGCTCGCTGGTGTTTTGGCGACCAGCGTTTTTCCGTTAATGGCGAGACTGTCTAAAAATGATAACGAGCGATTTAAATCGGTGTTAGAAAAAACCGTGTCAGCGTCGCTGTTGTTTGCCATACCGGTATTTGTCGGCGGCGCGGTGCTTGCCCAACCTATAATTTTTTTCCTTTTCGGGCAACAATATGCGTCGACGGCGGCCACCTTCGCGGTCTTGCTTTTTACTGTGATTCTTCTTTTCCCGGCGTCAACAATTTTAAACGCTATCTTCGCTTATAATGAGCAAAAAATACTGCTCATTTCATTAGTGATCGGCGGGCTTGGGAATGCACTTTTTGACTATCTGCTAATCCCACGTTTCGGAATAATCGGCTCTTCTTTCGCTACCGTAATCTCCCAGGCTTTGGCCTATGGGTTCGCCTGGAAAAAGATGAAGAGCATAAATAATTTTTATACTTTAAAACATCTTAAAAAGGGATTCTTGGCGGTGACGGTCATGGGTTTGGCGAGCTTCGCCATGAATCTTATTCACTTGCAAGTTCTGTTAAATATTACCGTCTCGGCGGTTATTTATTTGGGAATCCTTGTATTGCTCAAAGAAAAATTGATAGGCGAAGCAAAATCCGTCTTCCATCTGGAGCCACCGCCACCGGAAACATAGCCTTGCCTGAAAATTTAAATTTGCTTGGACTGCCGCCCACTTCTGATTTATAATAACCACGTTAATTTAATAATCACTGCCATGCGAATACTCACGGGTAAAAAATTGCGAGATGGATTTTTAGATTACTACCGAAACAAGAAAGAGTTTCGAATCAAGGTTTTGGCGTGGAAAAATCTTGAGAAGCTCGAAAATGTGTATCACACGAGACCAAAAAGCCTGCGCCTTTTAATGAACTATCTGCCGGTCGTTGGGCCAGAAGGTCTTATTACGAAAACATGGTCGCGCATCAGAGAAGAGCGGCGCAACGAAAAATTTATTTCCTGTGGAATCGGCAGGATTGTGGAGAGTGCGAGTGGCGCATTCAAGGATGGAGAAATCGTAGGGTTCGCCGCCCCCTGGCATCCAGCTCTTGCGGAACGCATAGCATTACCAGCACCGCTCATTTTCAGGGTTGACGAATCGGTTCTCCCTAAAATGGAGGCTGACGAAATTCTTTACCTGCCCCTTACCGAACGCAAACCACAAAACGGCTGGTGGAAAAACGTGAAGGCGTGGAGTGTTTATTCCGGTGTTAAAATCTCCGCCGAGACAAGAGAAGTGCTTGCCCAAGGGTTGGAACGGGAGCTTAAAAATACGAACTGGTCTTCTGCTCAGGCAATACCCGCCCGACAACCGAGTCCGGTCAAAGATACGAGAGGCGAGATACGGGCACCCAAATCTAACCCTAAGAAAAAAAATGCGGTGCTTTTTGGCTACGGAAACTATGCAAAGATAAACATCATCCCTTATACAAGACCCTTTGTAGATCTTCAGGCTATACACGAAATAGATCCTACTCAGATATTCATCGAAAATGGAATACAAAAATGGGATTCGGCCCCTCTCCCGCGCAAAGATGAAAAATACGGGGTGTATTTCGTAGCCAGCTATAACCATACGCATGTTCCTATAGCTCTCCACGCCTTAAGGCAGGGCGCATATGTCGTTATAGAAAAACCGGTAGTGAACGATTATGAAGAGCTCGAGGAAATGGAAAAGGCTCTCCGGCAGGCCGGAAGAAAATTGTTCATCGGTTTCCACAAACGCTATGGCTTGTTCAATAAATTGGCACTTAAAGACCTCGGCGTTAAATATGGCGACCCGATCTCATATCACTCCATAGTGTACGAGCTCATCCAGCCTGAATTCTTTTGGTATAATTGGCCGGTTTCGCGCAGCACATTCTTTGCTAACGGCTGCCACCAAATCGACCACTTCCTCCACCTGAACAACTTCAGCAAGCCGACCGATTTTGATATAAAACTTCTGCAGGACGGAGCGGTTGAGGTATGGATAGAACTTGAAAACGGTGCGACATTCACGACCACTTTCAGCGAGAAAGGGACTTCTCGCGTGGGACCGCGAGATATTGTGGAGCTCAAGGTTCACGGCAAAAATGTGCGCATCACTGACGCCATAAAATATCAGTCCGAGGACGAACACCGGATAATCAGGAAGAAGCGGATATTCAAAACGAACAGCTATAAAACCATGTACCAAACGATAGGCAAAACAATCGCCGAAAATGGCGAAGGCGATTCAATAGACTCCGTGCTCATCTCCGCGAAAATTATGCTCGATCTCGAAAAGAAACTGGAAAAACTTAAAGGATGGGGAGATAGGTACAAACTGGCCAAAGAAGAGTTTTGGAGCTACTTCAAATAAGCGTCCAACGCTTCGGCGATTTTTATTGCAGCGGTGCCGTCGCCATAAGGATTTTTTTTGCCGGTCATTGAAGCGTATACCTTCGGGTCATCCAGAAGTTCAAGCGCGGAATTGACGATCTTTTCCTTATCGGTTCCGACAAGCTTACTCACTCCTGCCTCGACCCCTTCCATCCGTTCGGTTTTATCGCGCATAACCAAAACCGGCTTATCCAAGGACGGGGCCGCTTCTTGTATTCCGCCCGAATCGGTAAGAATCAGATATGACTTGCT
>JBGQLC010000064.1:0-4010 GCA_041499885.1 Minisyncoccia bacterium | reverse complement strand
TCCCTAAAAGACTTAAGTATCGATAAGCGCCGCAGCGTTGGGCCCGAACTTAACAAATTACGCGAAGACTTGGAAGCGCTTTTTAACGCTTCCGGCAAAAATTTACACGGCAGTAGCAAACCGCGGCACGACCTGACTGTTCCCTCCAAAAAAATCGCCCGCGGACACATGCATCCGCTGACGCTCGTTGACCGTGAGGCGAGGAAGATTTTCGCCGGACTCAATTTTTCAGTAGTTGAAGGACCGGAGGTTGAGAGCGAATATTATAATTTTGACGCATTGAACATACCCGCGGGCCATCCGGCGCGGGAAATGTGGGATACGCTTTGGCTTAAGCAACCCAAGGGCGCGAAAGAGCGTCTTTTGATGCGCACGCACACCAGCCCGGTTCAGGTGCGTTATATGGAAGAGCATAAACCGCCGTTTCAGATAATCGTGCCGGGACGGGTATTCCGCTATGAGGCGACCGACCAAAGTCACGAAATAAATTTTTATCAGATTGAAGGCTTGATGGTCGGAAAAAACGTAACCCTCGCGAATTTTAAATTTGTCGTTGAAGCATTTCTTAAAAAATTCTTTGGCGTAGGGAAGAGTATAGAGTTTCGTTACCGGCCAAGTTACTTTCCCTTTGTCGAACCAGGCGTGGAGGTCGATATCAAGCTACACGGCAAATGGCTAGAGATCATGGGTGCCGGAATGGTTCATCCGCGGGTTTTTGAGTACGCCCATTATAACCCGCGTGACTGGCAAGGTTTTGCTTTTGGCGTTGGCCTTGATCGGCTGGCGATGATCAAATACAACGTTCCGGATATCCGCCTGTTTTATTCGGGAGACTTACGGTTCATAAAACAATTTTAAGTAATGAAAGAAAATATGTTTGAAAATAGCGCAGAGTCAATTCAGGCATTCCAGGCCGAAATTTTAGCTCTTAAGGAGGAAGAGGAACGGGCAAAAGCAGCGAAAGAAAGGGGGACCGCTCATTTTTTGGGCGAAGAATTTAATGCTGAGGAACTTACCGAGGAAGATAAACAGATGTGGGAACGGATAAAATCAAAAAATATAAACCCCGGCGAGTTCGATGCGTATCGGAGCAGCGTGCTTTCAGCAGAAGAAGAGAAGCCGGTTCACCATCCTACCTCGCGGGAAATTTTTCTGGCCTTTCTCGCCAACAAAGCATTGCCGATTTTTCTGGAGCCGTATTTAAATAAAGAGCAATGAAATTTTCACATACTCTGCTGGAAAAACTTTTTCCTAAGACGCCACCGCTTAAAAGGGTTGTCGAGCTATTGAACTTTCATTCGTTTGAAGTAGAGCGTGCTTCGGGAGATATGCTGGATATCAAGTTCCCGGCAAACCGATACTCCGATGCCGCTTCACACATCGGGATTGCCCGCGAAATTGCCGCAGTCCTCGGCCATGATTTCAAAACTCCGGTAAAGCGAATAGTAAACCTGCCGACAAAAAAAGGATTTCTGGCGGTAAAAGTGGAAGATAAGGTCGCTTGCCCGCGGTACGCCGCGAGATATTTCGAAATAGATAAAGTCGGCCAGTCGCCTGCGTGGATAAAAAAAATTCTCAAAACTTGCGGCGTCCAGCCGATAAATTCGGTGGTTGACCTGATGAATTATGTGATGCTCGAAACCGGCCAGCCGCTTCACGCTTTTGACGCCGATCAGCTTTATGGAGATAAAGTTAAAACTATATTGGTAAGGTATGCAAAAAAAGACGAGCACATTACCACTTTGGACGGTCGCAATATCAAATTGGACACGGGTGTTTTGATTATTGCTGGCCTAAAAAACCCTTTGGCTATTGCGGGCATAAAAGGCGGAAAAGATTTCGGAATTACCGAGAAGACAAAGCGAATTGTCGTCGAGGCGGCTAATTTTAACGCGCAGCTCATCCGCAAATCCGCTCACGACCTTAAATTGCCGACCGATGCCGCCTTGCGCTTTGCGCATGATATCAGCCCGGCTTTGGTTGATGTTGGGTTGGACCGTGCAACCGCCTTGCTCTCCGCTCTTGGCGCGAGACTGCGCGATTCGGCGGATGTCTATCCGCGCCCTGCGTCGGAGGAAGTGATAGAATTTTCAGCAGACAGGTATGCCGCTTTAATCGGCGCTCCTATTTCTTTGGCCAAAGCGAAAGGATGTTTCATCCATCTGGGGTTTTCTATCGACCCTGTTCGCCGTAGCGGAGTCAAAAATTCATTTTTGGTTCGCGTCCCGTCGTGGCGGACCGACGTAACCGCCTTCGAAGACTTGGCGGAAGAGGTCATGCGGCTTGAAGGAGTAAATAAACTTACACCGAGGGCGCCGGAGGTTAATATCCGGCCGGTGGAAGAAGACGATGCGGTAATAATCAAAGATTTGACTCGCGACTCTTTGGTTCGAGCCGGCCTTTCCGAGGTTTATAATTATTCTTTTGTCAGCGTGGGAGAGGATGTATCGCTCGCGGATAAACGTGTCCGCCAGTTTCTTTCAGGTAAGCCCGTGGCGCTCGAGAATCCAACCAGTGTTGAATTGGCCGAACTTCGCACCACGCTAACATTTGGCCTTCTAAAAAACATCCGTGACAACAGCCGGTTTTTTGAGCGAATTTCTATTTTTGAAATAGGAAAAGTATTCGCCACAAACGGAAATAAAGTCCGGGAATCGCTTTATTTGGGTATTGCTCTCGCCGCGCGGGGCAGTGAGAGAATTTCCGAATTAAAAGGAATGGTCAGCGAAGTTCTTGAGGAGGCGGGCATTGGAGACGTGATAATGCGCGAAGAAGACGAAGCGTTGCTTATTGAGAGCGATCACGACGTCTTGGGATTGATTCAGTCGGTTCGACTGGAGAAAGGAGTTTTTGTGGCAACCGCCGAGCTTGATTTGGGAAATATAGTTTTACTCGCGGAGGAAGAAAAGGAATACAGGCCGCTCGCAAAATTTCCGGCAGTGATCCGGGATATCTCTATACTGGTCAATGACGAGGTAAGGATAGGGGATGTCGTCCAGGAGATTCAAGATTTCGGGAATTTAATAGAAAACGTTGATTTGTCCGACGAATATTCCGACCCGAAGCTGGGCGACAGGCGGAGCCTTACTTTCCGAATAATCTTTCAGGCTCATGACCGGACGCTTAGCGACAAAGAAGTGAACGTGGCCATGGCTGGTATTTCAGAAATGCTTATCGAAAATTTTGACGCTGAAATACGCTAAACCATGGACCAGCCACAAGAAAAATTAATTGTATTAACCGTCGGCGACGTGATGACGCGCGATATCGTAAGCGTGCGCCCGGATTCATCGCTTGGAGAGGTAATCGATATATTCGTTAAGCGAGATTTTTCCGGACTCCCGGTTACAAACGATGCTGGCTTACTCGTTGGGGTTGTTACGCAATACGATTTAGTGGTTAAAGGTAGCGGACTGCATATCCCGACACTGATAAAAACCTTAGAGGAAGTAAAAATGTTGCATACCGAAAAAATGGTTCTTGAAGGAACGTTGTCTCCTCTAAAAAAACTTACGGTAAAGGATATTATGAACGACGACCCGCTTTCAATTAAAGCGAGCGATCCAATTGATGTAGCGGTACAACAATTCGCCGAACACCATAAGGTGAACCCGATTATTGTCGTGGATGACGCAAAAAAAGTTGTTGGCGTATTGAGCCGGCATGATTTGATAAGTATCCTCGCGCTAAAAGAATTAGGCAAAACGGTTGATATCGCGCTTGAGCGTCAACGGGCTGTTGGCGGGGCGGAGAAAGCGGTGGAGACCACGTTGACCGGCGTAAAGAAAGGATTTTTATTTATGCCAAAATATAAAGCGCGCAAATGGATAATTTTAGGCATTGCGCTTTTTATATTTGGCTTAGCCGTGTCGTTTCTTTTTATCGTGCGCGTAAATAGAACCGCGAATGAAGTGCAACCTGGTCAGCCGAACTCGTTCGTTCCCAAAACAGTTTCGCTTTCATTGGCTGGTCCGGTTTCCGGAACTGTCGGCCAAGAAATTTCGATAGAT
>JBGQLC010000063.1:0-4012 GCA_041499885.1 Minisyncoccia bacterium | reverse complement strand
GCGGCCGCGGGATTTTTTTTCTACAAGATCGCCGGGGTTGTCTTTTCGCTCGTTGACACGCAGGCAGTTCGGGCATTTGAAGCCGGTCTTGTTCAATATTTTTTTGATGCCTTTGCACTTCGGATAATCAACGCAGCCCAAAAAATATCCGAAGCGGCCACGCTTTACTTCCATCGGCTTGCTGCAGATGGGACAAAGCTCGCCTTTGGTTTTTTCCGAGAGTTCTTTGATCATCGCGGCTTCTTCCGGCATCGGCAGTGTCACTTTGCTTTCCGGGTCTGGACAGCTGAGGAACTTACCCATTCGGCCGAATTTTATCATCATCGGTTTCCCGCAATGCGGACAAGGCACATCGGATACCTCGATGTGCTTTTGGACCTCGAGTTCTTTTTCGTCGAGATGTTTTTTAAACGGCACATAAAATTCCCGCACCACTTCGTTCCACTTCATTTTTCCGGAGGCTATTTCATCGAACTCTTCTTCGATCTGAGAAGTGAAATTAATGTCTACGATTTTCGGGAAATGTTCGACTAGCAGATCGTTCACGATAATTCCGATTTCGGTCGGGTGATATTTCTTCTCGATTTTTTCAACATAGCCGCGTTCCTGAATGGTGGAGAGTGTCGGCGCATAAGTTGACGGGCGGCCGACTCCCGCGGCTTCAAGCGTCTTTACGAGCGTAGCGTCAGAATAGCGCGGTGGCGGTTCGGTAAAGTGCTGAAGCGGTTCAAGTTTTTGAATCCGAGCCGGGTCGCCTTCTTTAAGCTCCGGCAGCACGCCCTCTTCCGTTTCCGGTTCGTCGCTGCCCTCGGTATAGACCCGCATGAAGCCGTCAAAGAGGACTACTTGGCCGTTCGCCCGGAAAACCGCGTTGCCGTCGTCGCTTTTCAGGTCGGCGGCGGTTTGCAACAGTTTTGCTGGCTGCATTTGTGACGCGACCGTGCGTTTCCATATCAAGTCATAAAGCCGGTGCTGTCCGCGGTCAGTAAGCGTAAAATTATCGTCGATTTTTTTTGAGAGATCGGTCGGGCGGATGGCTTCGTGCGCTTCCTGCGCGCTTTTTGAGCGCGTGGTGTATTGACGGGGGACGGCGAGCGCGTAATTTTCTCCGAAATGATTTGTAATCGTATTTTTAGCCTGTGCCAGCGCAGATTGGGCAAGATTTACGCTGTCGGTACGCATGTAAGTGATGTGGCCGTTTTCGTAGAGCTGCTGGGCGATGACCATCGTTTGTTTCGCGGAAAAACCGAATTTGCGCGCTGCTTCCTGCTGCAGGGTTGAGGTGGTAAACGGCGGGGCGGGATTGCGCGAGATTTCTTTCTGAGTGACCGAGCCGACGTTGAACTTCTTATCTTGAACCTCGGTTACGATTTTTTCCGCAGCGTCTTTTGACTGGATATCAAATTTTCCGAGTGGTTTGACATTGTGATTTACGAGCCGTGCCCGGAATGTTTGTTTGTTCTTTTCGAAATCCGCTTCAATCGTCCAGTATTCTTCCTGTCTAAAGGCTTGAATTTCGCGTTCGCGTTCGACAATCAAGCGCATAGTAACGCTTTGTACGCGTCCGGCGGAGAGTCCGTAACGCACTTTACGCCACAAGAAAGGGGAGAGTCCGTAGCCGACCAGTCGGTCAACTACGCGGCGGGCCTGCTGAGCATCGACCAAATTCATATCTATTTCGCGCGGATGTTCGAGGGCTTCGAGGATCGCCGTTTCAGTGATCTCGTGGAAGACAATACGCTCGGCCGGCGTGGAAATATCGAGCGCCTTCAAAAGATGCCAGGCAATGGCTTCACCTTCGCGATCTTCGTCGGTTGCGAGAATAACGCGACCGGCGGACTTAAGTTTTTTTTTCAGGTCGGCTACAATCGGCTTGGCTTTAACCGGGATAATATAGGAAGGAACGAAATCATTTTCCGTATCTATGCCCAGTTTGCTTTTGGGCAGATCGCGCACGTGGCCCATGCTGGCCTCGACAACATAACTCTCGCCTAAAAACCGGCCAATGGTTTTGGCTTTTGTCGGTGATTCCACGATTACCAGCGCGTTATGCTTCATATCGGTTGTCGATTTCTTTTATTTGTCCGCGTATAGAAAGTTTGCTCAGGGCGATACCGGCACGCGGAGCTTCAATATTAGCCGCTTCGATTATTTCGTCAATCCCGAGCGGCTTACCGGCTTCGCGGAGAAGGCTTAATATTTTACTTTCTTCCGGAGTTTCTGCGCCGGAGAAATCCTCATCGATTAGTCCCATGGCGGACAAGATTTCGTCCGGTTCGGTTACTAAGAGAGCACCTTCGCGGATAAGCGCATGCGAACCTTTGTAGTGCGGATGTTTTGCCGGGCCTGGCAAAACAAATACGTCGCGATTTTGATCAAGTGCAAATCGAGCGGTCACAAGTGCTCCGGATTCGCGCGGAGCTTCAATTACCAGGACACCGTTGGAAAGGCCGCTTACGATGCGGTTACGTTCAAGAAAACGATACGGCAGCGGTTCGGCATCGGGAGGGTATTCCGAAATAAGCGCGCCGCCGGAAGCAATTATTTCTTTCGCCAACTTAAGATTTGTTCGCGGATAAATATGACTCAATCCGCAACCAAGAACCGCGAGAGTTTTACCTCCGCCGGCAAGCGCTCCGGCATGCGCCGCTGCGTCTATGCCCAACGCTAGGCCGCTCACGATGGTTATGCCTCGTCCGGCGAGCGTCGCGGCAAATTCGCGCGCTAATTCAGAACCGGACTCGGTTGCCTTACGGGTTCCCACAATGGCGAGAGAATTTGCCGCGGCGGGAATTTTACCGCGGACATATAACGCGAAGGGGGGATGAGGAATCTCACGAAGCAGTTTTGGGAACCCGTCATCCTCGCGCATGACGAGTTCGATGCTGGAAGTTTTGAGCGAGTTAAAATTTTCCTCGATATCTCCGGAGGCAATATTCTCTGCAGTCAGCGCTGTCGTCCAGTTACCGTATTGCGCATGCAATTTCGTGAGCTTGTGGTAGTCACCTTTTACAGCGGTTGCGAGGGCGTGGTACGAGGCGGCTTCACGATTGTTTGTCATCGGTATTGTAAACTCATTAAAAGTTATAGATAATTTCTGTCAAACCGCGCTGATAGTTTGACAGCGCAGTCGGTCGTCCCTAAAGTATATATGCTTTTGCATTGGCCGTAATGCGAAACAACAATCCGCTCTTTGATATACTATTAGTATATGTCGAATCGTTTCACGAAACAGCTTTGGATTAATATCGGGATAATCATCGGCGGCTTTGTTGTTTTGGGGATAGGCTTGTCGCTTTTCGGCAGTGACATAACAGCGAAAAGCGCGCAGGTGGTCGCGGATAAAATGTTGATCGCTCAGCGCACATCCTCGGTTACCAACCTAGCGACCCTAAAAGCTACCGCTGCGCAGGCAGACGAATTTTTTAAGAGGATGAATTTGTTTTTGCCGGTCCAGGATCAGCTGTTCAGCTTTCCTCAGTACCTGACTACGCTGGGAAGTCAGCATCAACTTATCGTGAATGTGGCCTTTCAGGGCGCTCCGACTCAGCCAACGCAAACCAGAGCCGGCTCAATCGGATTTGCGGTTGACCTCACCGGGTCGCTAAATAACATCAAGGCATTTTTTAGCGATATAGAATCGCGGGGCACCAAATATCTTGTAAACTTTGACGCTATTGATTTAAGCGCAGCCGGTGACGGCTACCATGGGATTATCAATGGCCGCGTATTTTTCCAGGCTGGGCCATCCGCCCAAACAGGCCAATGAAACAATTCTTAAAAACTCATCAGGAATGGGTCCTTATCGCCTGCGCGCTGGCTATTTCCGGGGTGATAATCGGTTTTTATGTCTGGGGCATAGCGCTTGTCGCGGAAAATGTCGGCGCGGCAATCGAACCGCCTCAAGGCAACGTTTCGGCTACTCAGTTCAATATACAGGGAGCGCAACAGTTGAATCTTCCCTGATTACCGACTTTGCATATTAAGGGCGTTTAGCTCAGTGGTAGAGCGT
>JBGQLC010000062.1:0-4123 GCA_041499885.1 Minisyncoccia bacterium | reverse complement strand
GGCAGGCCACCTTAGCTCAGCGGTAGAGCAACTCTTTTGTAAAGAGTAGGTCCTCGGTTCAAATCCGAGAGGTGGCTCATCTGTACAATTTGATAACTCCTGTGATAGGGTGATTTTAGCTATTTAAACCTTAATAAGCGGAGGATATGATGCGTCGGTTAGTAAAATTTCGTGCTTTTGCCGCGATCGCGTTTGTTATCATTTTGTTCGGCTACCCTGTTGCGTGCAACGGGCAAAGACCGGATGTTTCACAGCTCCAGCCGAAAACCGAAGCGCAATTCGTGTTTATCGTTTACGGCGAGCTGAAGGCGAATTTTTATAATCCGGCGAATCTTGACCCCGCCATCCTTTTTAACTCGTCACTCGATGGACTCGCGAAATATCTCAAGGAGAAAAAGGTAAATTTTTCTCCGGTGAAGATAACCGCCGGCGCCGATGAAGCAACGGCCAAGACCGTTTTCGAGACTGAATTCGGGAAGGCCGAAAATCTGGCAAGCGGCATCAAGCTTGAACCGCACGAACTTGCGTTTGTAGCTTCAGGCTGGCTCCTCGAGGTCGTGGACGACTCGCATACCGGATTCGTCAGCCCCAAAAGATGGGCCGAGTCGCAAAAACAGATTTCTGGCAAACCAATGTTCGCCGGAATTGGCGCGACTATAAAACGAACGGAAGACGGATTCTTTTACTGCATCAATCTGTTCCCCGGTGCGCCTGCGGAAAAAGCCGGACTCAAGCGTTTCGACCGCATCATTGCGGTGGACGGAATTTCCGTACCCTCAGAGACCGACGATCTTATCGGTTTAATTCGAGGGGAAAAATGCAGCGAAGTCGTTGTAACTGTTTTGCGAAACGGTAAGCGCATGGACTTTACCGTTGAGCGCAACGACATCGTTGTCCTTATTTCTCAAGAAGAACTGATTACTTCCGGCGCGCAGCATTTCGGCTATCTGCACCTCTATACGTTTATGAGGGACGAAGCTCTTGGCGCGACGCTTAGCCTTGTGGTAAGCGGTGAGGGCATCAACAAGGTAGACGGATACATCGTCGATCTGCGCAATAATTCGGGCGGGAAACTCGGAGTGCTTGAGCAGATTCTCGCTATTTTCCTTGATGGCGGAAAAGACTGTTTCGTCATTCAGGACGCCAAACATCGCGAAACTTATACCAATCCGCTTGGACCGTTAACCGATCTTCCAATTGTCGTTTTGGTTAACGAGGGCTCAGCCTCCGCGTCAGAAATTTTTGCTGCGGTAATGAAAGAGCAGGGCCGGGCGATTGTGGTCGGTGAAAAAACTGCCGGGGCGGTCAGCGTGTCCCAAAACAGGCTATTGCCTTACGGCGCCGCAATGCAGATTGCCATCGCCCAATTTCTTACCGTCAAGGGAACGGTACTCGAAAAGTTCGGGGTTAGGCCGGACATTCGGGTTGAAGAGACGGCAAAGGATTTTGCCGCCGCGAGAGATGCCCAGCTCGAAAAGGCGATTGAGGTTTTGAAAATACAGACAAAAAAGTGATTCGTGGGTAAGCCCGGTCTTTGACCGGGCCTTTTTTTATGTTACATTCTTATCTGTATCGGTAAGCGTATGCCAATGTAGCTCAGCTGGTAGAGCAACTCCATGGTAAGGAGTAGGTCGTCGGTTCAACTCCGACCATTGGCTCCAGCATTTACAAACCATCCGTATTCGGATAGAATAGTTTCGCTATGGCAAAAGTTAAGTATTCCGACAGACTAATAGGAATGAAATGCACCGTATGCAACCGGCGCAATTACTATACGCGCAAGAACAAAAAAACGGTTGAGCGCAAGGTCCAATTCTCGAAATATTGTGGATGGTGCCGCAAGAGCACGCCGCATAAAGAAGTCAAAATAACCGGCAAGTAGAAGGCGCTTATTTGGGCGGTGTGTGAGATGCCTCTTGTGGAGAGGCTATTTTTAAAATAATCTATCGATACAGGGGGCATAGTTCAATGGTAGAACGTCGGTCTCCAAAACCGATAATCTGGGTTCGATCCCTAGTGCCCCCGCAGAAATAATCTCAAGTTATTTTGCTATGTGATTTGCTATAATTCTTGAAAGTCTTAAATCAATCAATCTTAATAAAATGTTCGGAGTATATATGAACTATGTGTCGGTAGTGGTCGCCGCGGTTGCGAGTTATGTATTCGGCGCGTTATGGCATGGGCCTTTGTTTGGAAAGAAGTGGATGGAGCTTGAGGGGTTCACCAAAGAAAGCATGAAGGAGGCGTCGATGAAGCCAGGAGCGATGAAGCCTATGGTGGCTATGGTCTGGGGTTTCGTTAATACGTTGATTTTTGCCTGGGGGTTGGCTTATGTGCTTGGGGCTTCGGGCATTGCGTTTGATTTGGCTGGAGCTCTGGTGATGGCGCTCATAATTTGGATCGCCTTTATCTCCACGACTCTCGCGGCGGGTTTTCTTTGGGAAGGTAAGTCTAGGAAACTCTTTTCCTTCAACCTCATCTACCAGCTTTTTTCCATCGTCATAATGACGCTAGTTCTCGCGCTTTGGTAAAAATGATAATTTTAATCCGAAAGTGGGCGGGCTTTGCGCCGCAGCTTCTCAGTATTCTCCGAATTATCGCTGCCGCCGCATTTATGCTGAACGGTACGCTTAAGCTTTTTACTTTTCCGGTGGCGATTCCCGGGTTTCCTCCGCCACCGCTATCCGAATTATGGATTGCCGGTGTTCTCGAAACTTTTGGCGGCGCGTTGCTTCTCCTTGGCCTCTTTACCCGACCGGTTGCGTTTATTCTGGCAGGGGAGATGGCGGTCGCATATTTTCAAGGGCATTTTCCGCAAGGTTTTTGGCCGATGTTGAATAATGGCCAGCCGGCCATGTTATTCAGTTTTATTTGGCTCTACTTTTCGGCTGCTGGTGCGGGGCCGTGGAGTCTGGACGCGAAACGGAGGGAGCAATGAACAATCGGCCAGTATTAAAGATAGCTCTCGGAGCCATTTTTGTTATTTTTATCGGCATAGCCGGCTATTTTATCCGGACGAAAAATATCCCGTCTGCTACATCAATAGAATATAGGAATACCGATTATGGCTTCAGCTTAACTTTGCCGCTCAGCTGGAAAGGCTATTCCGTATTAATAGGCAATTGGACCGGCTATGCCGTGGACGACCAGATAGGCGAAGTGTCTTTCGCGAATGGACCGCTGGTTTCTATACACAATCCGAAGTGGACAAAAGAAGCTCCTTATCAGGACATTCCGATAATGGTTTTCACACTAGTCCAATGGAATGAGCTTCAGCAGGACAAGTTTCATATCGGAGCTGCGCCCATCGGACCGAGCGAGCTCGGAAGAAATGCCAAATATGTTTTTGCCTTGCCGGCCAGATATAATTTCGCTTTTCCGCCCGGCTATGAAGAAGTGGATCAGATGCTCCAAGGGAAGCCGCTTAAAGCGTTTTAAATCTGCAACCAAAATATCCTCGATTCGGACAAGCCTGTTTTTGTTTGACTAATCTATTAACTTCGTTTATTACTGTGCGTAGCAATCTTATTCTTAAAAGAGGTAAATATGCGGAAGTTCTTACTTGTAGCTGTTGTCGCTGCACTGCTCTTCCCTGGTGCGATCTTCGCGCAGGAGCATAAATTTGAGTTCGGCGTGAACGGATCGAACCCTCGCGAGAAACTCGATCTTTTCGGGCAAATGGGTTTTACATGGACAAGGGCCGGCGGGGGGTGGTGGGATGCCGAGCGGGAGCTCACGGAGCCACCGACATATCATTGGGAAAATGCCGACTCCGATGTCGCCGAAATCCACTCTCGTGGCATAAAGGTTCTTTGGGGAATCGGCGGGATACCGAACTGGGCAAGTTCGAACGGCAAGGGCAACGGGACGTTCAAAGACGATGTGGCTAGGCGCCATTGGAGGCTGTACCTCCGAGCGTTCATGGAACGTTACCATTTGGATGTCGATTACTTTGATGTTTGGAACGAGCCGAATCTCGAAGAGTTTTACACCGGCTCGGTCGATCAGTTCGTCGATGACATACTCATCCCGATATACGAAGAGATCAAGCTGCCTTATCCGGAAAAGAAGATCGTCGGACCGGATCTCGCTTTATTGCGCTCAGCGCGAATTTCCGTAGAAG
>JBGQLC010000061.1:0-4123 GCA_041499885.1 Minisyncoccia bacterium | reverse complement strand
GACCGGGATCGCCAATCGCCGGTTTTTCTCAATGGTGGTGTCGCGGAATTTCTCGAGTTCTGTAATGGACAGTTTCCCGAAATCCAATTCGTGTGCGGCAGTGCGCAACGCGCAACACGAGATCTCGTCGAACTCTATAACATCCTTTTGCATCGGAAAACACTTCTGCCAGCCGGAGTGCGGCATATAGCTTCCTTATTAAAAATGAAAATGGCTGATTGAATTCAGCCATTTTCGCCTACTCATGTCAAGTTTGAAATTATTTCTGTGGGTACTCAATATTCACCAGCTCAACCGTAAATTTTAATGTTGAACCAGGCGGGATGAGTCCGACGCCTCTTGAACCGTAACCAAGCTCGGGAGGAATTGTGAGATTACGCTTGCCGCCGATACGCATACCGACCATCCCTTCGTCCCATCCTCGAATTACCTGTCCCACTCCGAGCTTGAAGCTAAATGGGGTACCTCGGTCATATGAGCTGTCGAACTGCGTACCGTCGCTAAGTGTCCCTACGTAATTTACCGTAAGCGTGTCTCCTGCTTTAGCGGCATCACCGTTGCCGATATTTACATCTTCGACCACTAACCCGCTCGAGGGCTGCTCGCTGCCGGGCTGGCTGGCTTCGGTATTTAATGCTTGGTTAGAATTCATGGAGGTGTAACGGATAAAGTATATCAATCCGCCTACTAAAATTAAACTGATGATCACAGAGATGAGTAATTCTTTGGACATGATTGAAGAATTATAACAAAACCTTGCGCAATCACAAAACAAAAACAGCCCCGATAACGGGGCTGTTTTTTTGGATTAGTAGCGGCTACCGCCACCACCGAATCCACCATCACGCCGCGGAGGTCGGGCTTCCATTGGACGAGCTTCATTCACCGTCAGTTTCCTGCCGCCGAAATCTTTCCCGTTCCATTGTTCGATTGCCTTATCGGCATCTGCGTCGTTTTCCATTTCGACGAAACCGAACCCTTTAGAGCGGCCAGTCATCTTATCTTTGATGACCGTGGCCGAAGCCACCGCTCCAACTTCCGCAAACGCGTCACGGAGCTCTTCGTCACTTGTAGTGTACGGAAGGCCACCGATGTATAAACGTTTGGACATTCTTCTTATACTTATAAATGTTTTTTGCGCGTAAGGCGACCTGATTTATCTTTGGCACGTCCTTACAGTGCAAAACGCACACGCAAGAAACGATATCCTAGAAACACTTACCGCAAGAGCGAGTATAGCATACTATCCTAAGTTTGACAAGGGGGTGCGGATTAGGCGGTATTAATGCCTATAATTCAGGGGTTTATTGGACAACCAGGCTTACGTGGAAATCGGGAAAAATTTTGTCTCTGGCATGAACAATTAGTTCAGCAGTTCCGGTTGTGGCGGCTTCGTAGGAACGAACCCAATAACCCGGAGGCGCAACAGCTCCGAACACCTCACTGAAAAGTGTTTTCCTTGCCTGCAGCGTCACACCGTCTTCAGGATAGAGCGCGCGCGGCAACTCCAGAGTTATTCGCGAAGTAATGAATAAATTAATCGTCTCACCATTGCTGTCTACCGTTAAACATCCCCGACAAGTTTGGCTTATTTGGGCCGGCGCTAAAGTCGGCGGGGCTATTTTTTTTAGAACTAGATATATCCCACCGGTAATTACTACGACAACACCGAGCGAGAGCGCGATTACCCTGCTCATGCCGTTATCCGTTAGTTTTTTGATGACTGACATGGCTCTAGTCTCACTATACCAAAAAGCCCCTTCCCGGGGCTTTTTCTTGACTATGCTGCATGGATTTGATTATCCTGAGTTTAGTATTTTAGGAAGGAGTTGTCATGCCTACTGATCCATGGAACCTCATCGATAAAGAGGTCGACTCTCTTCATTGCGAGTCAAAAAAGGCTGTGATTGTCTGGTACGACCACACCGGATTCATTCGGGCTCGTTGTGAATGCAATACAGTCTATACACATGATAATGGCGTGTATGACCAAGCTACTCGATAAGAGTAGCTTTTTTATTATTTCCCATGGCACTTTTTATACTTCTTCCCGTTACCGCATGGACATGGGTCATTCCTGCCGACATGGTCGGGCGGTTTTGACGATTGCGCCGGCGCGGCGGATGTAACAACCTTCCCCTCGCCCACGAAACGGAAAAGATTCATGAACATCCAGGCGTTGAAATTGCTCCAAAAACTCTGGAACAGGCGGTGCGCTTCCTGCCGGTATTCAACCAACGGGTCTTTCTGCCCGTAAGCGCGCAAACCTACCGATTCGGAGAGCGCGTCCAAGTCTTCTAGCTGGCTCATCCAGAGCACGTCCAGGATGCTTAAAATTCGCTGTATGATCTGTGGCTCTAACGCTGCCTCCATGCTGCGCTTGGTAAGAAGTCCGCGCAGATTCGCGGCAGTAGGCTCGGCCGGCCAGGGATGGTCTTTATTTACAATCTGGGCTTCGCCGAAAAGTTTCTGTAATTCGGCGATTTTCTCTACGTCGGTGGGTATCGAATTACCTTCGGCAATCGGCAGAATCACGCTAAAATGCGCATCCACCGAATTAAAAATTGTATTTACCAGTTCATCTTTATTTAAGCTTCCCAATATCTCTTCTCGGCGCTTATAAATCGCGCTACGCTGTTTATTCAGAACGTCATCATATTCCAGCAAGTGTTTGCGCATATCAAAATGCGCCCCTTCAACCTTGGCTTGCGCTTCCGCCACGGCTTTGGAAATGAAGCTTATTTGTATAGGCTCGTCTTCCGGAATATCAAAACGGTCCATCATCCGCTTGATCCTGTCCCCGCCGAATATGCGCAGGAGGTCGTCCTCAAGCGATAAGAAAAATTGCGTGGAACCCTGGTCGCCTTGCCGGCCGGCGCGCCCGCGCAACTGGTTGTCTATCCGCCGCGCTTCATGCCGCTCGGTGCCAATAACGTGCAGCCCTCCCAATTCTTTAACCTTTTTGGCCTCTTCTGCGTCCGGCGGATTGCCCCCGAGGATAATATCCACGCCGCGGCCCGCCATATTGGTCGCGACCGTCACGCCTTTCTGCCTACCGGCTTGGGCGATAATCGCGCCTTCCCGTTCGTTATTCTTTGCGTTTAAAACTTCGTGCGGAACGTTCTCCGTGGCGAGCATTTGCGAAAGCAATTCATTTCTTTCGATTGAAGTAGTGCCCAAAAGCACCGGCTGCCCTTTTTCATGTCGGGCTTTTACTTCCTTAGCCACAGCGCGCCATTTTGCCGCGGAAGTTTTATATATCACATCGTTCGCGTCGGCGCGGATTAAAGGCCGGTTGGTTGGTATGGAAACAACTTCCATTTTGTAAACTTTGTGAAATTCTTCAGCCGACGTTTGCGCCGTTCCGGTCATGCCGGCAATTTTTTCGTAAAGCCGGAAATAATTCTGGATAGAAATTTTGGCATAGGTTTTCGATTCTTCCTGAACACGGACTCCTTCTTTTGCCTCGATGGCCTGGTGCAAACCGCCATTATAGCGCCGGCCCTGCAACATCCTGCCCGTGAATTCATCAACAATAATCACTTCGCCATTTTTCACGACATAATCCTTGTCGCGCTCAAAAAGCGCCTTTGCCTTCAAGCTTTCTTCAAGATAGTGCACCAGCCGAAGATTTTCTGGAGAGTAAAGATTATTGATGCCGATGACCTTCTCCACCTTTTCTATGCCCTTTTCGGTTATGGCTGCGCTGCGGCGCTTCTCGTCGAGGTCGTAATCCTCGTCTTTTTGAAGCATCGTCGCTATGCGCGCAAAAACTTTATAATACTCGCTCGATTGCGTATCGGGCGCGGCGATAATGAGCGGCGTGCGCGCTTCATCGATTAAAATGCTGTCTACTTCGTCGATAATCGCGTACGGTTGCCCGCGCTGAACCTGCTGGTCAAGGCTATAGGCCAAATTATCGCGTAAATAATCAAAACCGAACTCGTGGTTCGTGCCGTAAGTTACGTCGGTCAGGTATGCCTCGCGGCGCGATATCGGGCGCAAAGTCCACGCAGATCAACGCCGCAGCACGATCGGGATGCCATCCCGCGGTGGCGAGACAGACGCGTCCCCCGAACGAATGTCCCATCAGCACCGCTCGAGGCCAGCGGAGGTGATCGAG
>JBGQLC010000060.1:0-4162 GCA_041499885.1 Minisyncoccia bacterium | reverse complement strand
GGCGGCATACCGGTACACCGAGGCGCGCCTTTCACGTATCTCGGAAGAAATGCTTTTGGAGATTGAAAAGGAAACCGTGGATTGGATGCCGAACTACGACGCCACGCGCGAGGAGCCGCGAGTTCTGCCGGCCAAACTTCCCAATTTGCTTCTGAACGGCTCTCTGGGCATCGCGGTCGGTATGACCACTTCCATCCCGCCGCACAACCTCGGCGAGCTTGCCGACGCCATCCTTTACCTGGCGGACAACTCAGATGCCTCAAGCGAAGATTTGCTGAAGTTTGTGAAGGGCCCGGATTTTCCGACCGGCGGAATTATTTTTGACGAGAAGGCTATCCGCGAGGCCTACGTGCACGGCAAAGGCGCTATAGTTTTACGCGCGAAAACCGATATAACCGAACGGAAAAAGGACAATTTGATATTGTCGTAACGGAAATCCCGTATTTGGTCAGCAAGGCTGAGCTTGTTGTGCAGATCGCCCAGCTGGTTCAAGACAAAAAAATCGAGGGCATCCGCGACTTGCGCGATGAATCCGACCGCGAGGGTTTGCGTATAGTTATTGAATTAAAAAATGACGCGCCACCGCAGAAAGTGCTGAACCAGCTTTTTAAGCACACCAATCTGCAGAAAGATTTTCATATGAATATGATCGCACTCGTAAACGGCATCGAGCCGCAGCTTTTGTCGCTCAAAGATATCCTCGCCGAATACATCGGGTACCGAAAATCGGTTGTCCGCCGGCGCGCCGAGTTTGACTTGAAGAAAGCCCGTGAACGCGCGCACATTCTCGAGGGTTTGCATAAAGCCCTTGGGGTTATCGACAAGGTTATCGCCACAATAAAGAAATCCAAAGACCGCGACGCGGCCAAGGCGAATTTGATGAAGCAATTCAAGCTGAGCGAAGTCCAGGCGGTGGCGATACTCGAAATGAAGTTGCAGACTTTGGCGACGCTCGAGCGAGCGAAGATCGAAGAGGAACTTAAAGAAAAGCGGGCGCTGATAAAAGAATTGGAGTTGTTATTGAAGAGCGCGGTAAAAATTTTAGGAATAATTAAAGGAGAGGTTAAGTCGCTGAAAGACCAATACGGCGACGCGCGAAGAACGCAGGTTGTGCGCACCGGCATCAC
The DNA here is from genome assembly GCA_041499885.1 of Minisyncoccia bacterium. Classification (GTDB taxonomy): domain Bacteria; phylum Patescibacteriota; class Minisyncoccia; order UBA6257; family 2-01-FULL-56-20; genus JBGQLC01. The sequence goes on along the minus strand of JBGQLC010000060.1, from coordinate 3,035 downwards.
TGCATTTAAAGACGAAGACCTCATCCCCGACGAATCAACCATCATCACTCTTTCCTCCGGTGGTTACATCAAGCGCTTGCCGCCCGATACGTTTTCAACGCAACGCCGAGGAGGGAAGGGCCTAATCGGCTCCGATGTCGCCGAGGAAGATTTCTTGACGCATTTTATGAACGGACGCACGCACGACGATATTTTATTTTTCACCGACCGCGGGCGTGTATTCCAAACTAAGGTTTACGAAATTCCCGCGGCCAGCCGGACGTCCAAGGGCCGGGCGATACACAATTTCCTGGAATTGCCCGCGGAGGAGCACGTAAACGCGGTGGTCAGTTATCCGAAAAAATTGCTTGAGGCAGGGAAGAGTTTCCTGGTGATGGTCACGACTGCCGGCATTATCAAAAAAACGCCGCTTGAAGATTTTGAAAATATCCGCCGGAACGGAATCATCGCCATCAATTTAAAGAAAGGCGATACTCTGAAATGGGTGCGGCTTTCTTCCGGCCGCGACCAGTTATTTCTTGCGACTAAAGGAGGGCAGTCTATCCGTTTCAAGGAGGCGCAAGTCAGGTCAATGGGCCGCACCGCCGCCGGCATCCGCGGAATCAGGCTCAAAAAAAGCGATGAGGTTGCCGGATTTGATATAATCAAAGGAGACGTTGCGGAGAAAGGAAAAGAAGCGAACGTGCTGGTTATGATGGCGAACGGTTTCGGAAAACTGACTGCGCTCAAAGAATACAAGATTCAGAATCGCGGCGGCTCCGGAATCCGCACTGCCAACATCACGGCTAAAACCGGTCCGCTTATAGTAAGTAGGGTGGTAAGCGAGGAGACGGACATTTTCGCGCTATCGGCCAAAGGGCAGATTATCCGCACGCCGCTTGAGAGCGTAAGGAAAACTGGCCGCTCGGCTCAAGGAGTTAAAATTATGAATTTGAACTCCGGCGACCGCCTTGCCGCCATCGCTTTGCTATAAATCGCGACACGTTCCAATTTGGGACAGTCAATGCAATTTTCTAAAAAACAACTCTATATTATTATCGGCGCGGCAGTGGCGATCGGCGTTGTCGTTTTTTTAGTCGTTTCGAATATTAAAGTTAAGCCCACCGCCAATCCGGTTACCTTAAATGTTTGGGGTACAATTTCGCGCGATACATTTGAGAACAAGCTTGCTGCTGGTTACAAGACTCTGCGTCCGAATGCCACCGTAAAATATACCCAGCTCGACCCCGCAAATTACGACAATGCGGTAGTACAAGCGTTGGCGGCAGGTAACGGCCCCGACGTTCTTTTTATCGGCAACCACGATTTGCCGAAGAGAAAGAGCCTGCTCGTTCCGGTTGACCCTGTCCAGTTTGGAGCTGCAAGTCTTGCGGCAGATTTTCCTACCGTTGTCGGGCAGGATTTTTCGGACAGCGGGCAGATTTATGCCTTACCGCTTTCGATAGACACAATGACCCTTATCTATAATAAAGACGCTTTTGACCAGGCGGCCATACCGAACCCCCCGCGCACCTGGGCAGAATTTCAGACGCTTATTCCCAAATTGCGCGTGTTAAACCAGGCGGGCCAGCTTACAAAATCCGCTGCTGCGATCGGAGCCTCCGAAAAATCCATTGATCGCGCGACAGATCTTTTGAATCTGTTGATGTTGCAGAATAGCGCGGCGATGACTGATGCCCGGCATGGGACTGCGACCTTCGCCGGGACGCAGGGCTCGAGCCCCGGCTTGGGCGCCTTCAGTTTCTACCTGCAATTCGCCAATGCCGCTTCGCCGCTCTATACATGGAGCGAGAACGAAGGAAATTCTCTGGAGAGCTTCGCCGCCGGCCAAGTTGTCATGGTCATGGACTATCACGGCGTACTCGCGTCGCTTAAGAAGAAAAACCCATTTTTAAATATCGGAGTTGCCGAAATGCCGCAGGTCTCCGTTGATAACGTTGTAAATTATGCTTCTTACCAGGGCTTGGCCGTCTCAAAACAAAGTAAGGCTTCGGCTTGGGCGTGGGATTTCATTATTTACGCGACGACCAATGCCGACGCTACGAAAGGATATCTCGCTTCAACCGGAGAGCCGCCGGCCTTGCGGTCGCTTATCGCCGCGGATCTGAATGATGCGGATTTGGGGGTATTCGCCAAGCAGGCACTTACGGCTCGTTCGTGGTATATTCCAGATTATGAGCCGGTGAAAAATATTTTTAACACGGCTATCGGGAATGTTCTTGCTGGCAAGCTCGACTCTTTGGCCGCACTCCGAAACGCGCAGGATCAGGTGAGTCAATTGCTCCACTAAATATATGATTAACAAAAAAATTACAATCATCAGCGGAACAATGGTCGTTTTCGGATTTTTGGTGATGTTCGCGTTGCCTGCGCAAGCCTCAATACTTTCCTTCCCAAGTAGCATTGTAACGTGCACCGGCGATGGGGGAGGTGGTTTGCCGCAGTGCACAAGCTTTTGCGACATCCTGGCCACGGTTTACAACATTATTCAGTTCGGCATCGCGCTTACGCTAGATTTTTTTGCGCCGGTATTTCTTGTTCTCGGCGGCGTGATGATAATGTTTGCCGGCGGTTCTCCCAAAACGATGAGTACCGGCAAATCAATGATTCTGGGAGCAGTTATCGGAATAGCGATAGTATTGGGTGCATATCTGATAGTGAACACGTTCCTTTCGATAATCGGCGCGAATACACTGGGCGCAAAAATCGGCGGGTTCGGCGCGCCGATACAGTGTACGGCTCCGGCTATTCCGCCTCCGACGAACTAACAGCATAATGAATTTACGGATTGCGATCGTTTTTATATTCTTGCCCGCCATTTTTTTGGCGATTCCTGCATTCGCCGCCTCAACAAGCCTCGGCGACATCAACCCCAGCCTCCCGCTCATCTCTAACCCCAGCGGCAACTCTATCCTTGATACAGTAGGCGCTATTTATCAATTCGCCCTAATGATCGGGGGATTATTGGCTTTTGTGGCTATTGTCTATAACGGAGTCAAATACGCCATGTCCGGAGGCAATTCTTCGTTACAATC
>JBGQLC010000059.1:0-4166 GCA_041499885.1 Minisyncoccia bacterium | reverse complement strand
CCGGGTAACCGAAAAAGTAAGGGCAGGATTCGTTGAGCGCGCATGTCCCTGTAAATATTTTTACCGCGCTAAGATATCCGGAAAATAAAACCCCTCCAAGCGTTAATAAAAATATTATTTTTAGATATATCTTGGACGCCATATCTCTATATTATAATCTCTCTATCCTAATAACCAGAGGGAAATTGATAAAAGCGCACGCCCCGAATGGGGCGTGCGCTTTAACTAAGGTGCCATGCTCTTCATGAGCTCTTTGGCAATCGTAAGGAGCTGAACATCACGTAATCTTCCATCTCCCACGGAGGGGTCATCTCCGAAGCGAACGCTTTCGCCATATTCCTGCTCCTCTTTTTAGATTTAAATAGGCTAACTCTGGTATAAGCTCAAGCGAAAACAATGTCAAGATTATACTGCAACCATAAATTACTTGAGCATCGATAAATAAAAACAGGCAGAAGCTCCGCTTCCTGCCGCTTCTCTGTTCACTAGAGAAAAACTCAAAATGGACCCAATCTGTGTTCGTAATTCTCTATGCGCGCAAGTAATATATTCAAGAACACAAAACTTGCCAGTGCAAGATAGAAGTCCTGTTTTATCCCCAAAGAAAAGCCCAGACCGAATAAAACGAATAAAAATCCGTCATACATCGGATTGCTGAAATATCTATAGACTCCGGAAACAATTCTCTTCGTTCTCTCCGGAAAGAAAAACCTCATCCCCATTGCCTGCTCAAAGCCGAGAAGCGAAAAAACATCCACAACTATTATTATGCCCGTGAATACCAACTCAACGCCGAGAATCTTTACAATTGACGGATAAATAATTGTTGGAACGAGAGTGAATTGCAAAACCGCTGTTCCAAAAAAAATCAGAAGCCAAAGCGGCCCGTTAACCGAGGAATGAATTTGCCACAGCCGTTCCGTGTTTTTTGAAATTCTCCTCTGTTTCTCGGCAAATTTAAGAAATGCGGCATGGCTTAAACTGACGATGCCGAAAAGCAATATAAGAATCAGCGTACCGCTATCCATTGTTTAATTATCGCATATCCAAGTTTGGCTCGAAGACTTACGCTTGAGTCTCCGATGGTGAAGAGATATACTGCCGGCAGTGCAATGAAAATTGAAAAGTGAGTAAAGATGAAACTTTCACAGGAAGAAGTTCGCGGTGACCCGAGCATCTTAATCGGAAAAACTCTTAAAAACTTAGGTGTTCAACGCATCTATACGGTATGTGGCGGACATATTTCGCCGATACTAAGGGGGTGTTCGGCTTCGCAAATAGAAATCATTGACGGCAGAGATGAGCGCTCGCTCGCCTATGCGGCCAGCATTGAAGCGGCACTTACCTCGTTTCCGGGAACAGTGGTCTGCACCGCCGGTCCCGGCCTTGCCTATACCTTCGGCGCGGTGAAAAATGCGCACTTTAAAGGATTGCCGATGGTGGTACTATCTGGCTCCACGGCAACCGCACTGCGCGGCAGAGGTTCTCTTCAAGATTCCGACCAGCTCGGAGACATGGTGCGATACACCAAAATCCAACTGCGCATAACAAGAGCTCGCGATATTCCTCGCGCGCTTCAGGAACTCTATAGTGCCGCGCTTTCCGGAGTACCCGGCCCGGTTTACGGAGAAATCGCGATGGACGCAAGCTACCCGCGCACGATTGTGGAGAAATGGTATCTCGCTGCAATCGGCAAAAAAGGGAAGCTTCTCGCGTGGCTTATAAAAAAAAGGGTTGAGCGCCTGCAAGGCTTACCCAATTTCATAACGATTCCGGAACTGGAAAGCGTAACTACGGCGCCACCATATGCCGAAGAAATAAGAAACGCTGCAAATTTACTTAGTAAGTCACAACGCCCGGTAATTCTTCTGGGCAGCAGGATAGCTTGGTCTCAAAAAAGACACGAGCTTGATGATGTGATCCGCGCACTCGGCATCCCCTGTTTCGTTAACGACTTGGCCAGGGGGTATGTTAAAAACGGAAACCCGTTTCTGTTCTCTCGGTCGCGCGCAATCGCCCTAAAGGAAGCTGATTGCGTCCTGCTCGCCGGCATACCACCCGACTTTAGGTTGGGATACGGCAGATGGGGCGGAGCGTTCGGAAAACGAACCAAAATAATCCGCGTGGACCTCGACACCGACTATCTTGAAAAAAATCTTCGTCCCGCCGTAAAGGTTAATTCCGAACCGGGTGAATTTCTCACCGGAATCGCGAACTTGTTCAAAAATGGACATACGGATCTGAAAATCAGCGCGGACGAATGGCTTCATAAGCTAAACAAAACCGAAAAAGAAAAAACGACGAACGACAACATGCTTATGATGGACGAGGAGCGAAGTTCGGACGCAGAAAGCATCCATCCGGTCCGTTTGGGAAAGACGTTGGAAACTTTTCTCTCGTCGCAACATGATTGTCAAAAAATCATCATCGGCGATGGCGGAGACTTCACGGCAATGGTCGCGCGCGAAATAAAATCGTACGACCTGTGGCTTGATGCCGGACCTTTCGGCTCGCTAGGTACGGGAATGGGCTTCGCACTCGCGGCCAAAGCAGCGCGTCCAAACGCTTGCGTAATCGTCATCTTTGGAGACGGAGCATTCGGATACAGCGCGATGGAATTACATACGCTGACCTCAAAGCGTCTGGGGGTAATCGCAATCATCGGCAATAACGGCGCATGGGCGCAAATTGAGCGAAGCGACATTGAGACCTACGGCGAATCTACCCTCGCCACAACACTTCCCGATGCGCGCTACGAAAAGATCGCCGAAGCGTTCGGCGCGGAGGGCGTGGCTGTGCGCACAGATCGAGACTTTAGCGATGCGCTTACTATGGCTTCGGTAAAAGCCATGATGTGCGTGCCTACAATTATCAACGCTTATATTAGCAGCACACGAGCTCGTGCCGGCTCGCTGGCAGTGTAATCGTTTTCCCTCCGGATATACCGGAGGGATTTTTTATTAAAAAGCCCCGCCTCCGCCATCCGCCAAATGGCAGAAACGGGTGCGGGGCATCAATCCAAGGAACACTACTTTTTAAGATTTTTATAGTATTCGCGCGCTTTCCTGCGCTGAAGTTTTCCGAGCGGATCTTCCCATTCGGAGAATTGGGCATCGGAAATGGAATGAATCTTATCCGGCAACAGATTTTTGTTCGGGATCGCTGTGGCATAAGATTTGAGTTCTTGTTCCGTATGTCCGTCGCACATGACCACAAAGAGCACGGTCATGTGCTCCAGTTTTCTGTCGGGGACACCAATCGTCGCGCATTTCTTCACGATGGGGCTGGCAAGAAAATATGCATCCACCTGCGCGGGAAAAATATTTTCCCCATTGCGAGTGTACATGTCTTTTTTCCTGTCGGTGATATAAATGAATCCTTCGTCGTCAATCTTGCCGATGTCGCCGGTGTAGAGCCAACTGTCCTTAATCATCGCGGCGGTTTCCTCCGGCTTGCCGTAGTAGCCGCGCATGACTTGCGGGCCGCGAACGATGATTTCACCTTCCTCGTTTTTCCCCATCGCGACTCCCGTATCGACATGAACAATGCACACTTCCGTTTGAGGAAGCGGCCGGCCGACAGAGCCGTTCTTCGCTTCTGTAGGAAGCGTGACGGAGACAACAGGAGAAGCTTCGGTTAATCCGTAACCTTCGATAATGAGTGAACGGGTTCTGCGCTCAAATTTTTCTTTAACCGAAAGGTCGAGCGGTCCCGCGCCGGAAACGCAGAGCGAGAGACTCGGCGTAACAACCCTATGCCTGTCAGGCATATCCGCCATCATTTGGAACATACGGTTCACGCCGGCGAAAAGTGTGACTTTCTTTTTTTGGATAACAGCCATGACCTCTTTCGGCGTGAATCTCGGCAAAAGCACAATAGTTCCGCCAAAGGAGAGTAACGTGATGTGCATGCAGGCGGTAAGGCCGTAACTGTGAAAAAATGGCGCAACACCGAGTGAGATGACGGGTTCTTTGATCAGGCCACCCATGTGCTCACGGCACTGCAGCACGTTCGTCATCACATTTCGGTGTGTGTGCATGGCGCCTTTGGGAGTGCCAGTCGTGCCTCCGGTGTAGATGAATTGGGCAATGTCTTCGACGTTCGCGCTGGACGAATGATATTTTTTACTTGCCGCGCAGAGCAAAGCCTTAAATTGATGCACGCCT
>JBGQLC010000058.1:0-4178 GCA_041499885.1 Minisyncoccia bacterium | reverse complement strand
TGGAACACTTGCTCCGGTTATCGATTTTTTTAGTTTGCCGAACCGATGCGCGGAAGGATAGGCGTCGGGAAGAATGCCCAACGGGATTTTAAAAAGATTTAGCAGACCGTTATCCCAGCGGCAAGTTTTTATATTAAAGAGCAGCGTGCGCGAGGCATTGGTGTAGTCGGTTGTATACGGATGGCCTTCAAGTAAATTCCAGGCGAGCCATGAATCAATCGTGCCGATGGCCAAAGTTTTTTGGCTTAAGGCCGCCTTTACCGCTCTGGAATTTTTCAGAAGCCAGGCAATTTTTGTTGCAGAAAAATACGGATCGAGCGTAAGCCCGGTTTGTTTTCGCACGAGGGGTAAATTTTTGCTCAATGCGCGACATGCGGATGCTCCGCGGCGATCTTCCCAGACAATCGCCCTCGCGAGCGGCTTCCCGCTTCGTTTATCCCATGCGATCACCGTTTCCCGCTGGTTGGTGATGCCAAAAGCGGCAATTTTGCGGGGACTGACGCCGCTCAGCTTGACCACTCTGCGGATCGCCAACAAAGACTTCCGGACTATTTCTTCCGGGTCCTGTTCAACCCAGCCATGTTTTGGAAAAAATTTGCGAAGGGGAATATAAACCCGGGCAAGCGGACGAAGCAGTTCGTCAAAAACAAACGCTTTGATTCCGGTTGTACCGGCATCAAGCGAGAGGGTGTATCGAGACATTATGCTTGCGGAGGAGGCGGAACAATAGGTGTAGTAGGCGTCATCGGCTGCTGCGGCATGTTCGACGCGGCAGGCTCTTGTTTGTTCTGCCGACCGTAGTGTTTGCCGTCGGTGCAGTCACAGAGTTCCAGCGGATAGCCGTTCCGCGGGCAATTCGGCGCCTGGCATGCTCCCGGCTTTTCCGCCACTCCCATACATCCTCCCGTACAGATATAGTGTGTCATGGTTTTAGTATACCAAAACAAAAATCCCCGGTTTATTTCCGGGGACGGAACTGCAAAAGCTTTCCCAATGGCTTCACTATGCCGCTGGCTCGCTCAATTGTTCGCTGGCGTATTTTACGCACCATCTTCCCGAGCTTGCGGGCCGCCCAGATATTCACCGCAATAAGGGTTATCCCGAGAATGAGAATGCCGATTGTAAGGCCGATAGTTGTTAGGAGATGGAGAAAATCAAAGGGCGAAGCTGCGGGCAGCATCGCGCCTCCCGTATCGGAAAATGCTCTTTAGAGCATAGCAGAGATGGCTATTGCGGCAAAGCCTTTTTGTGTTTCCACCACTCTGTAAATTTTTCGATAGTCATCGCTTTCTGTTTGTCGAAATTCCCCACACGCAAGCGTTCAAGAGTTTCAAGATATGCGCCGGTGCCCAATGCTTCGCCGATATCTCGTGCCAGCGCACGGATGTATACGCCCGGTCCGGTTAGAACTTTTAAAATCAGTTGTGGCCATCGGTAGCTAACAATATCAATTTTTTTAATAATTACCTTGCGTGGAGCGAGTGCAACTTCTTTTCCTCTCCGCGCCAGTTCGTAAGCTTTCTTCCCGTTCAGCTTGATGGCGCTATAAGGCGGAGGAGTCTGCGCAATCGTTCCCGTAAAGCGGGGAAGCAGTGATTCAATGTCCTCTAGCGAAGGATTTCGTTTGATTTCTATTTCGGTTTTTTCTCCTTCAGCATCGTCGGTTGTGCTTGTCGCGCCCAGGCGCACTGTTGCCAGATATTCTTTTTCGTGCGCGACATTCACGCTCAATGTTTTTGTGGCATCACGGCCGATGCCCACCACGAGCACTCCTTCGGCCAAAGGGTCAAGCGTTCCGGCATGTCCGATGCGGCGGACGCCGGTAATTTTTCGAAGCGCCGAAATAATATCGTGAGAAGTCGGGCCTTTAGGTTTCCAGATGGCGACAATTTGTGCTTCCATTTTCTCCACTCTACACGTAATTGCACGCAGTGCGCAATAAAAATCCCCCGCGAACGGGGGATGGTAAGGACTATTTAGCGCACGAAGGACAGATCAGCGTGCCAGGATGCTCGTAGACACCTTTCGCATAGTTATATAAATAGGAAATGTTCCAGTCAAAGCAGGTGATTGGCTGGCCGATTTGCGGGCCCTCGGGAGGGAGCGAGGTCGGGACGTTCACGGTCTTGTAAATGCATGTTCTGAATTGTAGCGACGCATTCTTCGCGTTGCCGCTTTTTTTCACGTAGACCCCGTGAGGATAATCGGCGATGTAGAGTTCCGGGAATTTAGGACAGTCCTTGAAGTAGAATCGTTCGGTCATCTCATCGACCGAACCAGGCACAAGGTTCCACCGTGCGAAAGTATGCCGCGGAAAACCGGGAGCGTCTGAAGAAAATACCGGGTCAGGATTGTCGGTGTCGACCACCCAATCGGTAAAGTTGAAATCTTTTGCCTCCGCCGGATTTTTCGGTGAACCATAAATGACATAGTCCGGGACCATTTTCCCGTTTTTCAGCCGATCCCAGTCGTCCCAGTAGACGCAGCCGCGCATGAATTGCACGAAGACGTAATCTTCAAGATGATTTACCGCCTCGGTTTCGTAGCGCGCGGAAAAGCGCGTTCCGTAAGTATAATCATTCCCGATTCCTACTTTGTAGTCCTCAACTATATATTCGACGCGTTTCAGTGTGCAGCTTTGTGTTTTTGCACAACCTGTGTTTTCGAAAATCGATGCGCGATGACTCGTAATCACGAATTCTTTATCGTAGCCGAACATCGGGAAGGTCAGCGTGAGCATGGCAACGGCAAGAGCGACTCTGCGCATAATCTACAAGTCCTTTAAAAAGTCGAGCTGCTACAGACAAGTATCGGACCGCGGCGTATTGAAGTCAATCGGGCAAAACAAGTTCTAACACACTCTAATAATCCAACAATAAGATAATTGACTTTTTATTAGCCATCGGCTACTTTACGAGTAGAATCTTAATTAAAGGAGGGTTTTTGTGTTCACCAACCTTATATATTGCTATTTGGGTGGTCTTATCGCGCTCACCGCCTCTGTTGTCGCATGGTCCAAAGAAAACTCTATTTTGGATATTGAGCTCCGACCGCTTGCTGGCATGTTCCTAATCCTCTCGTGGCCAGTTAGTCTCCCCATTGTGTTTATGGTAACCAGATTAAAGCAGATCTAAACCGGAGCGGCCTACGCCGCTCTTTTTTTGTTCAGTAATAATAAAACCACGACTTGTGTCGGGGCTTTATTCGCGCCGCTATCGCTTGTGGAGAGCGTTCCACAAAAACGCCAATGCCCAGCCAAAAATATATCCGAGAACCGAAGTGACCGTTATTAGGAGTGCCGCTGTGCCAATATTGAAATCCTCAAAAAAGAACGGATTGCTCAAAAAATGCAGTTGGAATATCCAGTTAAGGAATGGCTGTGCCGCACCCGCCCAGACCAGCACCGACCAAAGTAAATGCCACAACCCAAGAAATGCGCCGAACATCAACCCCGCTTTGTTTTTGTTAATCATATTTTAATTATACCACATTCGTTTGACGCAGAGGGCGCCGTCCACTACCATTTCAGCAGAACATTTTGAAAAGCGAAACAGGAGGCAGAAATGGAACGTTGGCTAAAGGAAGCGGGCATCAGACCGCTCCACGAAGCATTGTTTGAAATGTGCAAAAAGCAACCGAATGCCGTTGCACTGGATTACTTCGGTAAAAAAATTTCTTACGGTGAATTGGAAAAGCTCGTAAGGAAATGCGCCTCTGCTTTCGCGAAACTGGTGCCCGATAATCGCACCGGAGAACGCGTAGCAATATTCATGCCCAACATTCCGCAGTTCGTCGTGAGCTATTACGGCGCGCTTGCGGCGGGCATGATTCCCGCCAAGGTCAACTTCGCCTCAATCGTAAAAGAGCTGAAAGTGAAAAGGCCCGGCGAGATCAAGCTCACCGAGGAAATCATCGCGCAGTTCGAGGATGCGAAACCGAAGGTGCTGGTTGTAGCCGACATCTGTTGGCCAATTGCAAATCAACTCGGCGATCGGCTTTCGGGGTGCACGGTCATTTTTACCGGCATGAAAGATTTTCTTCCCTTCCCAAAAAATGTCCTTTATCCCTTAAAGGCTCGCAAAGAAGGCAAGCTGATTCCGTGCCCTAAAGGAGCGCATCAATTTAAGGCCTTGCTTGGCGCAGCAAGTAAAAAATATCGTTCGTCCGGCGCGAGTGTT
>JBGQLC010000057.1:0-4181 GCA_041499885.1 Minisyncoccia bacterium | reverse complement strand
GTCAGCTTTTAATTTCTTGAAATAATCCAAACGGTGCGAAATAACTTTAAAATTTGTGAGGGTTCCGCCAAGCCAACGCCGAATGACCGCGGCTACATTGAACTCTTTAGCTAAAGCCGTAACGCCTTCTTCAGCGGCCGCCTGCGTGCCGATAACAAAAACATGCGTGTGATGCCGAACTTTTTCTTTTATAAAAGCCACCGCTTTTTCAAGCAATTCCTTGGTCTTATCGAGGTCAATAATCTCGAAATTGTTACGTTCAACCGCGACATACTGTCGCATCCGCGGATTGGTGCGAGTACGGCTACGGCCGTAAAAAACACCCGCATCTATCATTTCCTGGAGGGCAGGGTCGGTAACGACGTACTCCTCTTTATTGGCTAAATCGTTTTGTGGCACGGTGGTCAGTATATCAAACAAAATTTATCTTGTAAACCTTCTTTATGGCTTATATTGCCGATGAATTAGCCCCTCCGGTTATTTCCTACTATGCCGTAGGACCGAAAGGGGCGGGTAACAATAGGAACCTTTATAGGATAACGCCGCCTCCGAGCATCTGTCCAGAGGAAGAATAAAATACCGCCGATTGCCCCGGAGCGACAAATTTTTGGGGAGTCTTAAAAACCAATTTATACCGTCTTTTGGCATGGAGTAAGGTTGCCTGAACAAGCGGCTGGCGATAACGAATGCGAGCCAAAACCCGCATGGATTTCCTCGCCGGTTTTTTCGAGATAAAGTTCATCGCGCTAAGTAAAATCTCCTTGCGATAAAGCTCCGCATCGTCTGCGCCCGCCATTGTAATCGTATTGTTCCATACATTTTTTGCTGTGACATAAAGCAGTTTGTGCTCGGTCTGCCCCTTTTCATGTTTTATCGCGCCAATGCCGTGTCTCTGGCCAAGCGTGTAAAAATAAGCGCCGTTGTGCTCGCCGATTTTTCTTCCGCGGACATCAACTACCGCGCCACGTTTGGGCCGGATATAAGCAGCAAGAAAATCGGCGAGTGTCACTTTGCCCAAAAAACATATTCCTTGTGAGTCTTTTTTTGTAGCAGTGGGCAAACCGGCACGCTTGGCGATGGTCCGGACTTTCGGCTTCAGGTAGTCGCCGATCGGAAACAAGCAATGTTTTAGATCGTTTTGCCCAAGCGTCCAGAGAAAATACGACTGGTCTTTGTTTTTATCCTTGCCGGCATAGAGACGGTATCCATCTGATTTTTTTGCCAACCGGACATAATGTCCGGTTGCCACATAATCCGCACCCATCGCCAGCGCTTTTTTAAGGAATAGCCCGAATTTTATTTCCCGATTGCAGGCAATGTCAGGATTGGGAGTGATTCCACGCCGGTAGCCGTCAACCATGTATTTCACCACACGCTTTTTATATTCTTTTTCGAAATTCCAAGCATAAAAAGGGATACCGATGTGCTCGGCCACGCGCCGCGCGTCTTCCGCATCAGTTTCGGCGCATCCGTCTACGTTAAAACAACGCAAAAAAACGCCGGTGACATCGTAGCCCTGTTTCTTTAATAAGTACGCCGCCACCGAAGAATCCACCCCGCCGGAGAGGCCGACAAATACTTTTTTACTTAATCCTTTGTTGTTCATTTTTAGATTTGCTTCCGCACAAGACGATTTGGTGGTTTAATAATAAAAGAATTTTGATTTTTGACAACCCGACTGGGCCGAAGAAAGGAGGTCGGAATGCGCAAATTCAACCGGGAAGAAATTCTCGAAAAAATGGAATCGCTACAACAGGCCTCCGGAGCTTTTGTTGCTGCACTCACTCCTGATTACGGCGCGGTGTGGATTCGCGACCAACTCTACACGTCCTGGTGCTACTACTACCTCAGGCAACCTCTGAAACTCCTCCGTGGAGTACACGTGATTTTTGACATCATGAAAAAGCACCGTCAAAAAATTGCGGAGTTCAAAGGAGCCTCAAAAGCCGGTGACTATATACACGCCAGATATGACCCTATTTCCTTCGCCGAAATAACGGAGGACTGGGGGCATCATCAACTCGATGCGCTCGGTCTTTTCCTTTTTATCGTTGGCACTGTGGCCCGCGAAGGAATTCCGGTCATCCGCGACGATGAAGATGTGAGAATTATCGCACTCTTGATCCGCTATCTAGAGAAAGTCCGCTATTGGGAAACCCCTGATTTCGGGATGTGGGAAGAAGGTCCCGACAGGCACGCCTCGTCAATTTGTGCATGCGCACGCGGACTAGGAGCAATATTCAGCGCTCCGGACCTGCTGGCGCACGTTAACATTGATTTCTATTCGCTCATCGAAAAGGGATACAAAGCGCTTGATGCACTGCTGCCCAACGAGTCGCCTACCCGCACTCACGACCTCGCCCAACTCTCGTTGCTCTGGCCGTACAAATACGCCGGTCAGCAGTCAGGAGCCATATTGCAGCGCATTATCGGCGGGCCAGAACCACTCGTTCAGAAACATGGCCTGAACCGTTACTGGGGCGATGATTATTACCGTTCGCGAAACGGCGTCTCCGCCGAATGGCCGCTTGGCTTTTTCTGGCTGTCTATTGTTTTTGCCGAACAGCACGACCGCTCGAACGCAAACATCTGGTTCCAAAAAGGTGTCGAGCAAATCGTCGACGGCCGTATTCCCGAACTCTATTTAAACGACTCCCCCGGCACTCATACCCCGCTCGCCTGGGCGCATTCGTTCTCGCTCATCGCGCACGTAAAACTGCAACGGCTCTCCTAGGAGAGCCGTTTTTATTTTAGTTTTTATCCACTCGTTCCACGTATTCACCGGTATCCGTATTTATCCGGATCATATCGCCGGAATTGACGAATAGCGACGCCGATATCTGCGCGCCACTCTCGATGGTTACTGTTTTTGAACCGCCCTGCGCAGTGTTGCCCTTGATAGATGGCGGGGCTTCGATCACCTTAAAATCCATTTTTATGGGAAGCTTTACTTTTATAACCTTGCCATTGAACAGAAGTGTTTCAATTTGAGTATTCGGTTTTAAAAATTTTGCAGGAGCGCCTATAAGCGCTTCCGCCAGAGAAAAACGATTTTTAGGATTACCTACTTCGGTAAACCAATACTCGCCGCGATGGCTGTAAAGAAACATGGCCGGCTTTTTTTCTATCTCCGCTTCTTCAAAACTGTCACTGGCCTGCCAATTTCGTTCCAAAATTTTTCCGGTAATCAGGTTGCGGATCTTTGTGTTTACCGTGGCTTTGCGCTGTTGCATGCGCAAAAAATTCATTTCTATAACCTCATACGGGTCTCCGTCCAAAACAAAAAAAGTTCCTTTTTTAAGTTCGTTGTATGAGAGCATGCGTCAATAAATCTAGCCAAATATCGATAAAATTGCAAACCCCCCGATAAAGCGGGGGGTTTGCGTGTAAGTCACAGCCTATTCTTTCGGAATCGGCGGGACTTGCGGAGCTTCGCGCTGGACGCGGCCTCCTTCCGGTTCCTCTATCTTCAAATTTACTCGGGCATTATTTTTAATGCCAACGATGCGGAGAAGAGAGCGGATGGCTTTGGCGGTTGCGCCTTGCCGGCCGACGACCTGACCCATATCCAAAGGATGAACTTTCAATGATAGCAGCACTCCCATTTCGTCGACTTTACGGTCAACTTTCACGTCGTCCGGATGATCAACCAGCGATTTAACCAGATATTCCAAAAATTCCTGATCGGTTGCTTTGGCCATTTAGATTTTCTTATCGGTTCAGCTCGACCTTTCAATCTTACTTACAATTTCTAATAATCTGCCCTATCTGTCAAACAAATCTCCTACGCCGCGGCGGCCGGGGTTGCCGTGGCTTCGGTCGACGCTACTATTTTCTTTTTCATATAAACGCGCATTTTATTGCCCTCGATAACCTTATTCTTCAGAAGCAAATTGTGCGCGGTTACGCTCGGCTGCGCTCCGTTTTTAAGCCAGTGCAATACCCGCTCTTTTTTGGCAGCGAACACTTTGGTAAACGGGTTATAGGAACCCAAATCTTCCGCCGGTGGTCCACCCAATTTGGAACGGCGTTCAGCCACCACGAGACGGTAGCTGGGCTGATGTTTCTTACCAACGCGTTGTAAGCGAATAACCAACATAATTTATAGTGCTCCTATTTTAAGGTAGAAAATCCATTTCGTCAACTCCGCGGGGCAGGGGCGCGACATCTTTCCGCTTGCG
>JBGQLC010000056.1:0-4228 GCA_041499885.1 Minisyncoccia bacterium | reverse complement strand
TGGGTGGTGGGGTTGCACGTTACCCGCAATTTTTTAAAAAATTAAACGCCGGATTACACTCCCGCGGTATTACCTCACGAATAAAACCGTCCATGGGAAAAGATGAGGCGATTTTAATCGGCGCAGTCTATAATTAATTTATGTTCTACTGGGGCGCGTCTTCAAGTGCACATCAAACCGAAGGCGGGAACGACAACGACTGGACAGTCTGGGAAAAAGCAAATGCCGCGCGGCTTGCAAAAGAAGCGAAGCAACATCCACCGGCCGGCGGATGGCCGGAATATATCCTTACCCCGCCCACTGGCGGGACTTCGCCGCTAGAAACGGAAAATTACGTCTCCGGGCGGGCGGCGGGGCATTATGAAAAATTTCGCGAGGATTTTGAGCTTGCGGCATCGCTCGCGCATAACGCGCATCGCTTCTCGATAGAATGGTCGCGTATTGAGCCGGTTGAAGGCCAATGGGATGAAGCGGCACTTGCCCACTACCATGAAGTACTGCGGGCTATGCGCGGAGCTGGACTGGAACCATTCCTTTCACTTTGGCACTGGACATTACCGAAGTGGCTTGCTGATAAAGGCGGCGTGCGTGCCCGCAAATTTTTATATTACTTCGAAAGATACGTTGAGGTAATCGCTCGCCGATTCGGAGATGACGTACAAACGTGGATTACCTTAAACGAACCGGAGGTTTATGCCCTTAACGCCTATGGCCGCGGCATCTGGCCGCCGGAAAAACATGGCATCTTATCGCTTTATCGGACACTCGGACGCTTGATTCGTGCGCACCGTTCCGCTTACCGAGTGATAAAAAAGATTTCTCCAGGCGCGCAGATTGGCACATCCTTGAATTGGTGTTATTTCGAATCTGCTGGCGGACTCATCAATGACCTGCTAGAAAAAATAGTTAATCGTGTTTGGAACGAGTACGTATTGCGCCAGCTTTATGCCATAGATTTTATCGGACTAAACTATTATTTTCATAGCCGCATCAAATATGGCTTTAATAAAAATGAAAACCGCCTAACTTCCGACATGGGCTGGGAAATATATCCTGACGGCCTGTATCATTTACTGCACCGGCTGCACAAATATCATCTACCGATTTACGTGACCGAGAACGGACTCGCCGACCTCCGCGACCGGATTCGCGGCGAATTTATTACCAACCATGTCGCGGCGGTGAATCTTGCCCGCGAGGAAGGCGTTGATGTGCGCGGCTATTTTTACTGGGCGCTGACCGACAATTTTGAATGGGACAAGGGATTCTGGCCACGTTTCGGCCTGATTGAGGTTGACTATAAAACCATGAAACGCAAAGTCCGCCCGAGTGCCCTGACCTACAAAGAACTGATTCAAAAAAGCCGATGACCACGGGAATTATAATCGCTTTTGCGGCCCAGTTGCTTCTCGGCGGATCGCTCGTCATCGACAAGATCCTTTTAAGCAATAGTCCAAAAGGCAGAGTAATGCCGTATGTATTCTGGATCGGCATCTTGAATATCGCCGGCCTTGCTTTCCTGCCGTTCGGATTTCACTTGCCGAGTCTGCGGATAATCGGACTTGCCCTTATTGCGGGCGTTACTTTTTTTATCTCGCTCATTTTCTATTATTTTGCGCTTTCGCGCGGAGAAGCGACCGAATCCCTGCCTATCGTGGGCGGATTTGCCCCACTTGCCACATTCCTAATCGGCATGCCCTTTGCCCTATCGGCATTAAACATAGCCGAGTCAATCGCCTTCGTGTTTCTGGTTTTAGGAGGATTTTTGCTTTTTATATCCGGAAAATTCGCTTTTAAAAAAATAGTACTTTGGGTTTTTCTTGCTGCTGTTGCTGTCGGCCTTGCCGACACGCTTCAAAAGCTCGTCTTTTTAGAAACAAACTTCGCCACCGGATTTGTATTGATGAAACTGGGGACTTTTCTCGCCGCTGTTTCTATCCTTATATTCCCAAAAATTAAATTGGCGATTAAAGAAAACTTCCACGCGACCACGCGGCCACGCCGGTTTGTTTATTTTCTAAACCGCCTTGCCGCCGGGATTGGCTCGGTTTTGGTTTTTCTGGCAATAAAAGCAGAACCGCACCCGGCGCTCATCGAGGCGATCAATGGCTTCCGGTACATAATCGTGTTTATTTTAATTTTTTTGCTTTCGTTCACCCATCGTAAATGGCTTGCCGAGCATTTGCGGGGATGGATCCTTGTCGGAAAAATCATCGCCACAGCGTTAATCACTATCGGCCTGGCCGGCTTGGGGCTGCAACGTTTTTACCAAAACCAGCCGCTTCCGGCCAAAAATACAGTTGCCTGGGGAGCTACATTCTCAACCCTTATGGCCAAAAATCTCGGGCTAGATTGGCGGGAAACATACCGAGCGATCGTCAATAACCTAAAGCCACACGAGTTGCGCATCGCAAGTTATTGGGATCAAATTGAGCTACGGCCCGGCAAGTTCGTATTCGACGACTTGGACTGGCAGGTAAAAACCGCGGCTGACGCTCACGTGCCACTTACAATCGTAATCGGCGAGAAAACTCCGCGATGGCCGGAATGCCACTTCCCCGGATGGCTGGACACAACAAACTCCGCAGCGCGCAAAACTGCGCTACTCAACTATTTAAAAACAATCGTGTCTCGGTATAAGAATTATTCCAATCTCCTTTACTGGCAGGTTGAAAATGAGCCGTTCCTGCTTTTCGGTGAATGCCCGACGCCGGACGCAGCCTTGCTTGATTCCGAACTCGCGACCGTGCGTGAAAGCGATCCGAATCATCCGGCGCTCTTAACCGATGGTGGAGAATTCGGTGACTGGTTTCGCGCCGCCTCGCGCGCCGACGTCTTCGGTACGACACTCTACCGCAAAGTAAATACCAATCTTTTCGGCAGAATAACATGGCCGTTAACTCCGCAATTCTATCCGCTACACCGCGACCTTACGAAACTCGTTACCAGCAAACTGAATGAAAAATTCATTGTCGCAGAACTCGGGCTCGAACCATGGACGCACAAGCAGATTTACGAGATTTCCCTTGACGAACAACTTTCATTATTTAATTTCAGCGACCTACAAACAACAATTCAATACGCCCGTGAAACTGGCTTTGACACGTTCTACCTTTGGGGCACGGAATGGTGGTATTGGCTGAAAACAAAAGCCGGTCATCCGGAATTCTGGAATTATGCCGCGGAGACGATTAGTGGGAATTGATACAGCGCAACAAACATTGAAATTTTTGACATAATCTGTTTTCTAGTTAGAATTAACACAGAAATTTTATTGTGCTGAGGGCAGAATGGAAAATAAACTCCACCTGGAATGGCTAACCCCATGCTCGGATGGTTTGCGAGAAGATTCTATTACGGTGACCTACGATCCAACCGAACGGAAATTCATAGTGTCATTTAAGACAGACGGCGCGGGAACCACAATCTTCCGCTCGCGCGAAGAAATTGACGTCGGCTCTATGTCGCTCGCCATTCTCCTCGATAAAGCTGGTCAGCCTGGATTGGCGCAGAAGTTGACGGATTTTTTTGACGAACACCTGCACGCGCAAAAAACTTGTTGAAGCACATAAAGAGCCCGGTCGGGCTCTTTTTATTTTAACGTCCATAAAACGCTGTGGTACAATTATATTACGCATGGATAAAGTTGCGCATGTTCGGAATGTAAACATAGAGCACCTGGCCAAGCTTACCCAGCTTGAGCGTTTCGCGCTGTGGATCACGCGCCATATCGGCACGATGGGCTTTTTTATTTTTGTTTTGTCGTGGACCGCGCTCTGGATAAGCTGGAACACCTTTGCACCGATAGGATTGAGATTTGATGCTTTCCCGGCATTCGCGGTTTGGCTTTTTGTCTCAAACATGATCCAGCTTTTCTTTCTGCCGCTGATTATGGTCGGGCAAAACCTTGGGGCCAGACATTCCGAGGCGAGAGCTGAAGCCGATTTTGAAGTGAATGTCCACGCGGAAACCCAAATCGAATCAATATTAAATCACCTGGAGCGCCAGCATGAACTGATATTAAAAATTATCGAGCGCATCGAAAAATAGTTTTGGTGTATAATAAAAATAGTCGAAATTAACTAATTTTTTATCAAATGACCGAAAAAATCAAAAATTATGTGGGTCTAGCGATAATCGTCGGAATAGTTGTTCTGGCCGGTGTCGCCTGGAAATTCGCGGATTCGTATTCGCAATCAATCCAACCTTCGTCGTTCCGAAGTTTTAG
>JBGQLC010000055.1:0-4250 GCA_041499885.1 Minisyncoccia bacterium | reverse complement strand
ACCAGGCGGATTTCTTCCTCGGCTCCCGGCGAAGTGCGCATCTCTATAACGTGCCGCAGCGTGCGAGGATTCACCGACCAGCCGATAGTAGTTGCCAGGCCATCCGGGGCAAAGCGGCGCATCGCGGAGGTAAGTTTTTTCTTTACCTCAAACTTGTCCTGCCCGTCCACCTCGAGCGCCTCCGCAAGCTGAAGCTGAAATTGTTCGTCCGCTTCGATCTTCTCGATGCACAATTGCATCAGAAACTCGCGCTTCGGATGCTCGACAAAGCACTTGGGCATCCAAAAGCGCAACCGGTCCAGACGGACAAAGCGCAAGCTCTCCTGCGAGATGGCGACACCAACGCGATGGCGCACCAACTCATGAGTGAGCACGCGGCTCACGTCTTTCAAAATAAAATTGAGAAACCCATGCTCCAGCACCGAGCCGTGCCGCACGTTAAGGATGTTTCCGAGATACTCATCGTTGTGTTCGCGGATTTTCTTTACGTTGGGGTTCAAGCCTGGCTTAAAACTGCGGTAGCAGAGCCGGCCCATGATCTCGATGAGCGATTCGATGTCCGTAGGTGCGTCTGAATGCCACTCCGGCACACCCAAATCCTTAAAATAAAGTTCGAGGTCATCGTTTATGATCTTTGTCTCGCCGATGAGATAAACCTTCGGCTCAACCAATTCCATGTTGACTCCTTTTCTAAACGAACTGCCTCCAGCATAAACAAAAAACTGCCCCGGCGTCTACCGAGGCAGTTTCAAGCTCTAATATCCTCCCATCCCTCCGCCCATATCCGGCATGGCCGGACCATCTTTTTTAGGAACTTCGGTAATGGCCGCTCCCATCATCAGATAATTCGAGGCGACCGATACAGCGTTCATAAATGCTGTTTTTGTGACTTTAAGCGGGTCGATAATGCCGGCCTCCTTGAGATTGTCGATTTTATTGGTCAGCGCGTTAAACCCAACCCAGTGGTCGGATTCGCCTTTGCCTTTTTTCATCTTACTCACAACATCTTCATAATTTTGCCCGCTGTTCTCGACGATCGCCCGGAACGGGGCGCTTATCGCCTTCATCAATATGCCCGCGGCGGCGGACTCGGACTCGTTTTCTTTCGCCGCATTTTTCCCGGCGAGCTGTTTCAAGATGTTCCAAAGCGCGATTCCTCCTCCGGGAACGATACCTTCTTCCATTGCGGCGCGGGTGGCCGAGACTGCGTCCTCCACGCGTTGCTTCAACTCTTTCTGGGCGGACTCGGTCGGCGCGCCAACTTTGAGCACGGCCACACCTCCGGCCAACTTGCCCAAGCGCTCTTGCAACTTTTCTTTATCAAAATCTGAGTCAACTTTCTTGATCTGCACTTTTATCTGCGCGATGCGGTCTGCTATTGCCTGCTTTTCACCTTTGCCCGCGACAATTGTCGTGTTGTCCTTGTTTGAAACCGCGCGATGCGAGCGCCCGAGATCGTCAAGGCCGATATTCTCCAGCTTCTTTCCGACCTCTTCGGAAATGAACGTGCCGCCGGTTACGATGGCGATGTCCTGCAGCATCTCTTTGCGCCTGTCACCAAAACCCGGTGCCTTTACGGCGAGTACGTTAAAAATTCCACGGAGCTTGTTTACGATAAGCGTCGCCAACGCCTCGCCCTCAACCTCCTCGGCGACTATCAAAAGTTCTTTCTTTCCGCTAGCCACGATTTTCTCAAGAATCGGGAGCAGCTCCTGTACCGCGGAAATCTTTTTGTCGGTTACCAGCACATACGGCTCTTCCAAAACCGCCTCCATGCGTTCCTGATTCGTCACCATATACTGACTGATGTAGCCGCGGTCAAACTGCATGCCTTCCACCAGTTCAAACGAGTTCCCGATAGTATTAGAATCTTCAATCGTAACCACGCCCTCCTTGCCGATTTTCTCCATTACCGTGGCGATAAGCTTACCTATCTCGCGATCTTTGGCCGAAAGCGTCGCAACCTCTTCGATTTTCTTGTTGTCGTTGATCAATTCGCGCTGTGCCTCGAGGCCTTTAATTATTACTTCGCTGCCTTTTTTAAGCTCCTCGGCCAGCTGAATCACGTTAAATCCTTTGTCGCGGATTTCTTTCTCCCCTTCCTCGATCATCGCATGCGCCAAAACTACCGCGGTGGTAGTTCCATCACCGACATTGTCATTGGTCTTTTCGGCCGCCTGTTTGATGAATTCCGCGCCGAGATTTTCGTACTTGTCCTCAAGTTCTATTTCTTTGGCCACCGTCACGCCGTCAAAAGTCACCTGCGGCGCGCCAAACCCCTTTTCAATAACCGCCGCCCGACCGCGAGGGCCAAGCGTCATGCGCACTGCTTCCGCGAGCTTATCAATTCCTTTTTTTAGAGCCGCCCGCGCGTCTTCGTTGAATTTAATATTTTTTGCCATAGAAATTATTCGACAATCGCCAGAACGTCATCTTCGTCGCCGACTAAATATTTTTTACCTTCAACTTCAACTTCGTCCGGACCATACTTTTTAAACAGGACAGTGTCGCCAACCTTAACCGACATCGGCATTATTTCACCTTTCTCGTTGCGCTTGCCCGGGCCGACAGCGACAACTTTCCCCCGGGTTGGTTTTTCTTTTTCCGCCGTCTCCGGCAAAACGATGCCGGACTTAGTTGTCTTCTCTTCCTCCAGCGGTTCGAGGAAAAGATGGTTGGATAATGGTTTAAAATTCATATTTTTAAAAATTGGCAATTGCGACCTTAGTTTGCTAATTGTATCCGCACAGCAAAAACATGTCAACTCCCGCCGCTAGAAATTAGCGCTTCATCAAGCGCGAATAAATATTTAAAACCGCTTTCACCGCATCCCCTGCCGAAATATTGTTCTGCTTATACAAAACATCCGAAACGTCGCCAACCGCCCAGATACCCGGGTCGGAGCTTTGCTCGGTTTTGTGGTCAACGATAATCTCTCCACGTTCGTTCATGTTCACCAATCCTTTTACAATGTCGGAGTTGGGCACCTCCCCGATTTCAACAAAAACGCCGTCGACTGGCAGTTCCTTAACTTCACCACTCGTTTTATCTTTGTATTGAAGACCGGTTACAAAATCTTTGCCTAATATTGCCTGCGTCTCGGCATTAGCGATTATTGTGACATTTTCATGGGCCTTTACCTTGTCCAGAGTTATTGCGTCGCCTTTGGGAGCATCGGAACGCACGATTAGATAGGTTTTTGAGGCATACGGGAAGAGGTCCATAACAGCCTCAAGCCCGGTGTTGCCGCCACCAACCACCGCCACGGCTTTATTTTTGAAAAGCGGCGCATCGCATATTGAGCAATAAACCACGCCCCGACCCTCAAAATCTTTTTCTCCGGGAACATCCAATTTTTTGCGGCGGCTGCCCGAAGCCAAAAGAATAAATTTTGTATTAAAAGATTTGCCGCTTTCTGTTTTTATTTCAAACGAACCGTCCGGAAGCTTGGCGACCGAGGCCACTCGCTCGCCGTCGGCTATTTCAATATCTTCCTGGGCACGCAGATGCTCTTCCATATTTTTGGCCAAATCCAGGCCAGAAATTGATTTCGTTCCGATCCAATTCTGCACATCGGCCGAAACCACCGATTGCCCGCCGAAACTCTCGGTTATTAAAAGCGTTTTAATTTTTTTGCGCGCTGCATAGACCCCGGCCGCAACTCCGGCCGGACCACCGCCAACGATAATTAAATCGTACATGTTTTCGTTGCGGCAAAATATTTTGCCGCATAAGTTAAAATTTTCTGCAATCTTATAGCTTCAGTGCCTTGGTAAGACCGTTGCGGTCAAACCCGACAAATATCTCTCCGTCGACGTCAATTACCGGCACGCCCAGTTGGTGTGATTTCTGGACCATCTCGGCGCGGGCTTTTTCATCTTCGGCGACATTCAACTCTTCGAACTGAAAATTATTCTTTTTAAAAAATTCTTTGGCCATCTTGCAGTATACGCAAGATGGGGTGCTGTAAATTGTGATGTGCGGCATGGTGAAGTTATTTAGATTCGTCGACCTTTGTCCCGGCATTAGATTCTGCGGGTTTGTCCCAGAGCATCATCAAAACCAAACCTGTGCCAACAATTACCGCGCTCCATTTGGCCAGAGAGATTGCGGAAAAACCCAAGAGCCACGGAGAGATGAGCGTCCAGAAACCGATGCCAAATATGACCCAGCGATTTTTCATAATTGTTTTTATATTATAGCTTTTTTATCAAAGAGTTAAAAAAGCCCTTGCCGGAGCAAGAGCTTTT
>JBGQLC010000054.1:0-4297 GCA_041499885.1 Minisyncoccia bacterium | reverse complement strand
GCCGTTGCCGACGCTGTTGCCGTCTGTTGCTGACTCGGTATCGGCTGTGTCGGTTTGAGCTCGACAATGGTCGCCTCGGAAGCCGTGGCAAGACTCGTAAAGGCCACGAGAGTCAGAAATGCGATTATCAAAACCTCGGGAATTCTCAAGTTGCTATCCTTTCTGCGACAAGTCGTAAGTACAGATTTCTCGTGAAATTATAAATTTTTTACGGAAAATGTAAAGTTTTATTTTGATACTGCGCAAACAATCCGTCAACGGTTTCTATTACGCTTCTTTTTAGGATTTTATAACAATAAATCTTTTTTTCCAGCCCCTCATAAAATCTGCTACAGAAATTTCTTCTCCCGCGGTAAACCCCGCCGGGTCGTTATAGTAAATACGGTCACCTTCGATGCCATTTATGACAACCAGGTGAGGTATCAGACTTTTCGGGTCAAATTTATAATATACAGATGCTATTATCGGACCTTCTTTTAAAAACTTTTCGAATTGAGCGAACGCATCCGCCATTCCTAGATGTGATAAGTCATAGCCCCTGCCCTTCAAGTTGTATTGACTGGCAAGGAGCGCTAGGCCGCCATGACTCCATCCTGCGTTTTTCACGTATGCGCCCGCGGCGATACCTTCTTTAAGTAATATATCTACCGACACAGTTCCCGGATGGTAAAACTCAATGACCATTGCTAAACTTGCCACACCGCAACCAAGCTTTTTCCATTCTGTCGCATGAATATCGCGAAATTGTGAATAAAACGGAACATCCGGAATAGTAGTAATTGAGGCGTCTATTGGCAGTGAAGTGTTATTATCAACCAACGACCGAGCGAAGAGCGAGGAAGTACTGAGCGCACCAGCGCGAATGTAAGAACTCGTGGCAACGGCAACGAGGGCATCTGAGGTGCTAACCTGGGCACCAATCGAAACGTTGGAAGCGGCGATTGAAGCACCCATTAAAAAACTAAGTAAAAGATTGATACCAAACGTCATCCGACCATTTATACCACATATCGTCGCATCTGACAACCCGTCTGTTTTTCTTCGTCAATCCTTCACAATGACGCGCGCGCCGACAACAGCCCATGTATAAAGTTTGTACGCTTGGTCGGGCGGAAGATTTACACAACCGTGCGAAGATGGCTGTCCAAAATTATTATGCCAATATGCTCCGTGAATGACCGCGCCGTCGCTCGTAAAATATAAATTCCAAGGCACACCGGGAAGGTCATAGTATTGGTCAGAGAGGCCGGGGATAGGACCCTGCATATAGCGGCTCGGTGTTTTTTTAAAGATTGTAAATGTTCCAAGCTGCGTTGGCGTGAGCTCAACGCCCGTGGAAATACTTGTTTCCATAAATAATTCTCCGCCGTCGTATGCATAAAGCATTTGTTTCGAGCGCTCTACGATAATGCGTTTAGTGCTTGACCCGTTCACGCCATACTGAAGATTGCGGTCACCCTCGTCCAATAGCGGGCTCACAAAATCCGCGGCTACATACCAACTGCCGGTCACGCGCTCCGGATAGCGAATCCACTCATCGAACACGATTTTATACCACGTGCGGCCGGCACGTTCTACTTTTCCGCCAACCTTCAGCACCATGCCATTGCGTAGGCGCATAACAACCGGATAATCTTCTCCTGGTCCGGAGCGCATATTCACGCATTGCCCTTCGAAGTGCGGCCCACATCCGTTGTTAATATCAATATATTCAAAAAGAACCTTTGTAACAGGAAGAATGATCGTTTCTTTTTGATTACCTTGTGGTCCGATAACAACTGCTTCTTCGGTCTTGAGGTACGCAGGTGGCTCTTCTCGATAGAACGGGCCTATCTGCAACGACATCATTACCAGTAAAATCAAAAGAACAAGTAGCGCTCCAAGTAAGAGACCTACCACAAGCAAGGGGCGTTTAAACAATACGGACATGTATTTAGTATAAAGAATTTATGGCAATGATAAACAGCGGCGAAATTCAGCGCTCGTTAGCTGGGGGACAGGGATTCGAACCCCGATACCTGCCTCCAAAGGGCAGTGTCCTACCGTTAGACGATCCCCCAAATTGAATCGTGTATAATTTAGTATATATGAAGCGAAAGGGCAATAAAACCTTGCAAACAATAATCGTCGTCTTCATCGTCGTTGTTATGGCTATGGGCCTTTTGGGCCTTAGCGGATTAATTACCAAATAGGAACTGTGTTAAAATATAACAGTCGTTAATTCAACTGATTAAAAATGAAAAAACCTTTTGAAGCGGAGAAGTCAAAATTTACGAAAGACCTTGATGGCCTTTCCTTAAAGATGCTTGAAAATCACTTCAAACTCTATGAAGGGTATGTAAAGAAAACGAACGAGATACAAGAGAAGCTTGAATCTGCGGATAAAGCCGAAGCCAACGGCACCTACAGTTTATTCGGCGAACTTAAACGGCAAGAAACTTTTGCCGTGAACGGTATGAAGCTCCACGAAGTTTATTTCGGTCATTTGTCAGGAGACGGGGTTCCGAAAGGGGAGTTAGCGGACATGATTGCCGAAGATTTCGGCTCTGTCGAGAATTGGAAAGCTGACATCATTGCCGCCGGCATCTGCGCGCGTGGCTGGGCCATTCTTGCCTTTGACCTCAAAGACGGACGCCTGCATAACTACGGGGCGGACACGCACAATATGGGTGCCGTCTGGGGCGCGATTCCGCTTGTCGCTTTGGATGTCTACGAACACGCCTACTTCATTGACTATGCGATTGACCGCAAATCTTACATCAACGCGTTCTTTAAAAATCTTGATTGGAATTTTGCAAACGAAATCATAAAGAAGTACGAGCTCGCCAAGTATCGCACAGCTTAGCCTAAATCCATCGGCAGCTTTCCTTCGATCTGAATCTTTTTTAAGACCAGCGCTCCTTCTTGTAATTCTCCGTCAAGAAGTTTTACCCGTTTGCCGGAAGCCATTGAGCTCTTTTCGGTCCACACGCCCGGTTCGGGATTCAATGCATGAATCTTATTGAAAATCCTTGCAGCAATATCTGATGAGCCGCCACTTAAGGCGGTTTCTAAATCGGTCGGCGATACGAATCCATCTTCGGTTGTGAATTTTTTTGTAAAAGTTGCCTCCGATTCTTTTTGGGGAAGGGAAGTGATTTCTCTGGAAATGTAGCGCGGTATGACATTTGCAGCAAGTTTTCCTCCGGTCTCTGCCAATTTTTTAGATAAAGTCTGATATGTATCCGATCCGTCTATGGCCACGTGTACGTCGTCAAGAATTGGTCCGTTGTCCACCTTTTCGTCAACCAAAAATATCGTTACGCCTGTTTCTTTTTCCCCGCCGAGAATGGCGCTCTGTATCGGTGATGCGCCGCGATATTTCGGTAAAAGCGACGGATGCACACCTAAAACACCTAACTTCGGTATTCCCAATACATCTTTGCGTATAATTTTCGCATAAGCGGCGATGATACCGAAGTCGCAATCCAGATCGCGAAGCTTAGTTTTAAAATCTTCGTCCAGTTGCTCTGGCTGCCATACGGATATTTTTGCGTCCTCAGCTACGATTTTCGCGGGCGGGGAAGTAAGAATTTTTTTTCTTCCTGCCGGCCTGTCCGGATTAGTGATAACAACCGCAGGAGGAAGTTGCGCATCAATGAGCTTTTTGAGCACTATCGCGGCAAACTCCGGCGTACCGAAAAACGCATATCTCATAAGTCGTGATTGTGCTCAACTTTAAAGATTTTCTTTGTCCGGTCAATAAATAATTTGCCTGCCAGATGGTCCATCTCATGCTGAAACACTCGAGCTAAAAGTCCCCAGGCTTTTATTTTAATTGGTTTTCCGTTCTTATCGAATCCGGAAATGGACATGCGCTCTGGACGCTCAACTTCGCCGTACATTCCCGGCACTGAAAGGCAGCCCTCTTCCATGGGCTCCTTCTCTTTCTCTATTTTCTCTATTTTCGGGTTAAATATGGCATAGAACTTATATTCTCCTTTTGTATTCGGAACATTCGCGATAAACATGTTGTGGGACAAGCCGATTTGGTTCGCTGATAGGCCAATGCCGTTTGCCACTCGCTTTATTTTTTTCATACTGGCTATCAAATTACTTATTTCTTTTTTATCCATCGCCTCAAAATCGAAATCGCGCGTTTTTTCGCGCAAAAATTTTTCTTCTTTTTTTTCATGAACTACTTTCGATACGCTTCAGTGCAAACGACTGAGCGTTTTCTTTCCAAACCTTATAGCAAATCACGGCGAACCGTCGAGCATCTCACCCATACAAATCGGCGACAAGCCTCATCTACAAT
>JBGQLC010000053.1:0-4335 GCA_041499885.1 Minisyncoccia bacterium | reverse complement strand
GTTAACGCTCTGGCGCGCAGTGTTCTGGGAAGCAGATAATCACTTCTTCAGCCTCTTCCACCAAGATTCGTTATTTTTATACCACTCGATGGTCTCTTCGAGGCCGTCATCAAAATTCACGCTCGGCTTCCATCCCAATTCATTGCTTATTTTCGAAAAATCAATCGCGTATCGCCAGTCGTGGCCAAGCCGGTCTTTCACGAACTCGATAGAGCTTTCGTCTTTGCCCATAAATTCCAGAATTTTATATGTGATATCTTTATTGGTTTTTTCGGAATTTCCTCCAATGCAATAAGTTTCACCGATTTTCCCTCCATGAAGGATAAGGTCTATCGCGCTACAATGGTCTTCAACATAAAGCCAATCCCGCACATTCATTCCGTCGCCATAAAGCGGAATTTTTTTGCCCTCGATTAAATTAGTGACAAAGAGCGGGATCAGTTTTTCGGGGAATTGATACGCGCCATAATTGTTCGAACAGTTGGAAATCGTCACCGGCAGTCCGAAGGTATGGTGATACGCCCTTACCAAGTGATCAGCCGCTGCTTTTGAAGCGCTATAGGGACTACGAGGGTCATACGGTGTTTTTTCTTCAAATTTTGGGTCATTGGGACCAAGTGAGCCGAATACCTCATCGGTTGAAACGTGGTGAAAACGCTTATTCCCATTATTCTTAGCAGCTTCGAGAAGGGTGTATGTCCCCACGATATTGGTGCGGATAAAATTCTGCGGGTCGGCGATAGACCGGTCAACATGCGATTCAGCCGCAAAATGCACGATCATATCCGCGTCTTTCACTAATTTATCGACCAACTCTTTGTCCACGATATCTCCCTCAATAAATTGATAGCGCGGATCCTGCTCTATACTTTTGAGATTTTCTTTATTTCCCGCGTAAGTCAACGCGTCCAAATTAATAATTTGGTAATCCGAATATTTTTTAAGAATATAGTGGATAAAATTGCTGCCGATGAACCCGGCTCCGCCGGTCACTAAAATTTTCTTAATCGCGTTATCCGTCATGAAATCTCGGTAAGTTTAACAGTCCTATTTTCCCTAGCCGACACCCGCATCGCCTCCAGCGCTTTGGCTTGGGAAATCAATTGTGAATATGTTTTACTTATTTTATCAGCTCGGTCTTTTTTGTTTAAAACAGTGTCGCAAAAATCTTGGAAAATTAGTTCGAAATGATTCGCGGCGGGAACATCCACGCTCACTGTTGATTCTTTGGAACCCTTGTTGGTTATCAACGCAATATCGGGCTTCATCTCCGGCGGAATAGAATATGCCCGGTCGACGCTCAAAAGCCCTTCGCGCCCCCAAACGGAATAATTGTTTTGATACATCGAGTCAAAGCTGAAAGCTATAAGCGCAGTTTCTCCGTCTGAAAACTTAAGCATCGCGGATCCTCTCATGTCCACGCCAGATTCGGCGCCATAAAACAGACTGCAATCCGCCGAAACCGGTTCTTTGCCGAATATTTTTCTTGCCATGAACACGGTGTATGCGCCTGCGTCGTTAAGGCTTCCCCCGCCGAGATTTTTATTATATCTGAAATTTTTTTCATTCATGAGCGGGAACCCGAAATATCCCTTGAATACCTCCGGTTCACCGATGCTCCCTCCTTGAATCAGCGACAATACCTTTCCGTGTTGAGGGTGGAAATCGCACATGAAATTTTCGTAAAGGACTATGCTCCCGGAACGACATAATTCCACCACTTGCTTGGCGGACTCAAAATCTCCGGTTAAAGATTTTTCGCAAATCACATGTTTTCCGGCGGCAACTGCTTTCAAAATCCATTCTTTGTGCAAGCCGATGGGCAGTGGAATGTATACGGCATCCACATCGGGATTTAAAAGCAATGAGTCATAAGAGTTTTCTGCGCTTATGCCGAAGCGCGAAGCCCACTCTTTTGCCTTGGCATAGTCACGGCTGGCGATGCCAAGCACCTCCGCATTCTCTATCGCTTGGAATGCTTTGATCGCGTATCTTTCTGCGATATTCGCACAACCCAATATTCCAATTTTTACCTTATCGCTCATATTATCTATATTAGGCCGCTTAGCCCGAATTGTTCAATTTGGGGAACAGTCATCTTCTGGCCTTTAAGGACACGGAAGGCGTAAAAATATGCCAGCAAAACAGCCAAGGTCACAATTAGCAATGATTTGATATCACCGTCGGATCCTCCCAAAATTACAATCGGTAGCCAAGCCACAAAAAACTGAACCAGGGAAAGTTTAATAAGAAATCTCTTGTCCACTTGGAAAAATATCCCA
This sequence comes from Minisyncoccia bacterium, assembly GCA_041499885.1. Classification (GTDB taxonomy): domain Bacteria; phylum Patescibacteriota; class Minisyncoccia; order UBA6257; family 2-01-FULL-56-20; genus JBGQLC01. The sequence continues at coordinate 2,053 of JBGQLC010000053.1, read as the reverse complement.
ACTAAAAACGGTGTAGCGAGTAAAAACGCCGGCCAGCCAAGCCCAGCAGAGCGCTCAATCGCATTTGTAACAAATACGCTCGTGAAAAAAGCGATTGCGCCGTATATTACCGAAACAACCGCCCACAAAGGAGCCTTGCCTAAAATAAGTTTGAAGTTGGAAAACAATGTGTAAAACAAAACGAAGGGCATGGCTCCAAAAACCGTAAGAAGGGCAACAATTGTCTGAAGGGGGGCGAGCGCGCTAAATCCGCAAAAGCCGATTTTGTTTATGGAACCCAAAACCAAGTTCTGCGGCAAATTAAATAAAAAAGCCGGGGCACAAACATTAGGCAATGCATTTGTCCAAAGCCTTACGCCAAATACGTTGCTAAGAAAATCGTAGGGCGCCTTGAGAATAAGGTAAGAAAAACCGTTTAGATGGTAAGCGTCGGGCAGGCCAAGATTGCCGACTTTTTGTGTTATGAAAATTGATGCCAGAACCACTAATAATGCAGCCGCGGATAAAAGTTTGCGCGACCGCGCCAAGCAAACAACAAAAAATATCAATCCCAAAATAATAGTTGATTCGCGAGTTAAAAAAAGAAGAAAAAGGACGAGCAGACTTAGGCTCTCCTTTTTATAAAAAAGCTCCAAAAAGAAAAGTGAGAGCAAGAATATATAAAAAAAGTCCGGCAAGACAAATGCTTTCAATATGACCGCAAAGTACGGCAGCAAAAAAATGGGGACGAGCAGGAGAGATGACTTAATTGTCTTCTTTAAGAGAAAAGCATTGACAACAAGAAAGAGTGCCATCGAAACGATGGTCAGCAATAGAAAGGATCGATTGATGCTAAGGCCTAAATACGAACTAATTTGTCCGGCGAGCAACGGCTGAAAAAAACGGCCTGAAAACGGTTTGATTACTTCGCCGATGTGGCCATTGGCAATAGCGACGTACCATTCGGCATCACTTCCATACTTAGGCACCAGAGATGTCGCCGCGGATATGAGAACCGCCACGAGAACCGCCATCACAAAAAAACTAACGGGTGTATTAAAAAATCTTTTCATCCACTATTTCCCTAACAGCGGCATAACCTGCTGCACTCTCGTATCGTCCGGCCATGATGCCAGTATCCGCTCCGCAATTACTTTGGCATCCGCTTTGTCGCCCCCATTGAGATAAAGCTGCAGTAAACCATATAGAGGCGGGGGAAGCTTGGGGCCCATCTCTAACGCCTGCTTATATGAAGACTCGGCTATTTTGAAGTCTTCGACATGTTTGAATCGTTGCCACAGAACCGAATGCATATTCGCAACGACGACGAGATGCCGCGGATTCGGGTATTGCATAAGGTGCGGTTCGACATATTGGATCAACGCCCGAGAAACCGCTTCCGGCTGATCTGTCTGTCCGTTTATGACATCCATGGTTTCGGTTCCTAAAAACTTGGCGGTTTCTTCGTCGCCTATCGGAGAATAGAAATTGAATCCCCGATTAAAAAGGTCTTCAAAGTCCTGAACGGAATGTATGTTCGGCAATGCGGTTACCGAGCTCACATACAATTGCGCCTTGGTCGTCGGCATGTATGCCCCAAAAATTATGGAAGAAAAGGCCGCGACGATACCGACTAAAACGATGACGTATTTAATGCCCTGAGACATGTTAGTTTTGTGTTTTGTGTGGCGGTAAAAATAGATATTCAGCGAATGCAAAGAAGAGGAAGAGGTTTAGGTATAGGGGCAATATGTCGAACAGAACCATACCCTGTACCAGATATGCTATCGGCACCGCAAAAAGAATCGCTTTTTCAAAAATCGAGAAATGCGCTATCGGCGGATGGCTGTCGTGCTGCGATACGGCTGCTGCATTTTGATTACGCCCACGCCGGAAAAACTCAATGAAAAATGCGGCGAACATCCCGAAGTAACTGAGCACGCCCAATATGCCCGTCTCTACCAGATAGTCAAAAAAGATGCTGTGCGCCCGGTCGAACCAAGCGCCAAATCCCTGACTCGGCGCAAAGTAGGCGATGTTGAAGTGACGATCGAATACCGACAAGAAATTCTCC
>JBGQLC010000052.1:0-4468 GCA_041499885.1 Minisyncoccia bacterium | reverse complement strand
CTCGTTCTTGTCGAGAAGATATTTAATCATGCTTCTAAACGGGGTTATTCCGATGCCCCCGGCCATAAAAACCAACTTGCAATTTTTGTTTTTTGGCAGGACAAAATCTCCGGCAAGCTGTGAGGCGACTATTTTATCGCCGGCAGTCATTGACATCATAAAGTTTTTAAATGTGCTAGCTTTTTGATAAGACTTTACGCCGATTCTAAGCTTTTCCTCCGTGGGTGACGAGGCTATCGTAAAATAGCGGCGGTTGCCGCGATTGTCGGGGTGCCTATGTCCAAGAGTCCACTCCAAATATTGTCCCGGCTTGAATGATAATTTTCGGTCCGACTTGAATAAAAAGTCATACGTGTCCGCCGCGACCATTAGTTTTTTATCCAATTCCAGTATTAGTTTTTCTTTTGAGCTTACGGCATACGAAAATATGTTTCCGGCCACCAGCGCGAGTTCCGGAGTGAAATAAAATGAACCGATATGTGTTGTGGGTGAAAACAGAAACCCGACTAAGGCGCCGTAGATTATGCGCAACACGCGGTTTGGAGGAGTGGTAAGTGGCTCGGTGAGCATAACGAACGCGAAGAAGAGGAGGGGAGAATATATCAGCGCTTTACCGAATGTGGCCACAAGGTCGGCATTTCTCGTGAGGCCGATTCCGAGGATAGTTATTAGCGCGCCGGCCAAAAAGCCCGTGACCAGATCGAATCTGACTATTTTCCTGGTGAGCAATATCCCGCCTAGCAGCACGAACGGCATCATCGGTAGGCTGCCTATCCACCAGCTCGCCGATTGATTAATGGTTAGTGCCGTTAGCGCCATCGCGAACGCCGCGGGGTTAAAAACATGCTTTTTCTTTACGGCTAAAATATATTTTGAGGCCATTGCCCAGACCGATGCCCAGATTGCCAAAGAAAAATAATTCGGATCCGTCGAGGACTTCAGGGGGCTGATGATCAAAGCAAGGATAAGCGCGGTGATATATACCGACTCTACGTTTGTGGGGGCGTCAAATACTCGCGAAAAAACGATGTTTGTTGTCAGACAGACGGCGATAATGAATACCGTGGAAAAGGTGAGCTCGATAGGGTCATACGGCAGTATGCCCATAAAACTGAAAATTATGGCTACTATCAAAAGCCCCACAAGATAGTAGAGTATCAGGCGGTACATCGTTATTCTGTTTAAGAAGTTATCGATAAATTTAGGCATTTTTGGATACGAATTTTTGGAAACCGCTGGTCATGGTCGCGACACCGTCTTTATCTATCATATAGCCCTCCAGCCCTTTTAGGCTCTCAATAAAATTGATTCCTGCTTGGCCCATCGCGAATGCCGGTGTCGCATAAACGTCGGCGTCATAAACATTTGGCCCAACGACCGTGAGGCTTACTATTCCCGCTGCGGGTTTATTGTTATTTTTTGGATTATAGATATGCTGTCCACGGATGTAGGTTCCGGAAGTGGCCACGCCCGCGCCGCTTATGCCCAAAACCTTGACGATCTCATCTTGGTTGAATGGATTTTTTATGCCGACTTTCCAATCTTTGCCCGCATTATTTTTACCTCTGGCCTCTATGTCTCCTCCGGCATCAATATAGAAATTTTTGAAGCCACGCTCCATCAATATTTGTACGGCATTGTAAATTGACCAGCCCTTAACCAAGCCGGATGGGTCAATTTTTCCTTGAGGCGTTGTGATATTAAAATACCCATCAGTTTTATTTTTTAGTTCTTCGCAGAGCGATAGAACGGTGACCATATCGTCGCTATATTCCTGTTCTTTAATCTGGCCGTCATTTATTTTTGAGATTTCACTGGTAGATTTATATGTGCTAAATTTTTCATCAACGTATTTGAAATATGAAAAAACCGCCTCGATATCCGACTGTTTCGCAGAGTCGTCGACTATTTCCGCAGTGATCGGCATGCCCATTAAAATTTTGGTTTTTTTCATGGTTAGGTTTTTGCTTTAGCTAAGGCCGAAGCCAATGATTCGCGGAAGGCATTACTGGTGTCGGTCGCCCCGGATACTATATCAACGTTTGAACTTTGCGCCTGAATCGCTTCGGATTTCAAATCGGGCATGGCCCGCGTATTTATTGAAATCGAGGTCCGCCGGTCGTGAGGATAGTCTAAGAACTGTACGTCAATTATCTTGTCGCCCCGGATAATCGCTTTGACCTGTATATTGCCATAGTATGCGTCCGCCACATTGCCGACATACGCCCCGTCATTAAATGTTCTCGACGGATTTGGGGCGGCAATCTTCGGCACCGGCGCGGGGGACGGAATATTTATCACCGGCGTGGCAGGATAAGGATTCTGTGCCGGTTCGGTTTGTTTATTTTCCACAACCGAAGCGGGCGGAGCCACATACACGTACTCTCCGCCTCGCTGGTATAGGGCATAGAGGGCAAAAATCAAAATTAAAAATCCGGACAAGATAAACTTTTTCATTAATTGCTTTTCTCTTTTTAGTTAAATTAAACCCTACGCTCTGTAGGGAATTGACCACATATATTATACGGCAATCGACTTCAATTTGGTGCGTAAAATGTTAATTGTATCAAACTAGCAAAAACTAGCTATTTTCGCGTAGTTGTGATAAAATGAGGCAAATGAAGCCATCTGGAAAAACTAAGGCGGGTCTTGATAAAAAATTCAAAAAAGTCAGCGAAACGCCCGCTGGCTTCGACTTTTTCGTTGCTATTCATGATTTTATCGAGCACATTGAATTAAATTCAACCCTTTTGCAGGGTCTTTCGGGCCGCATAAAAGCCAATAAAGAATTGGATGTTGCAACGAAATACGAGTACTTGAAAAAAATTTATCAGGGGATGGAAGACATACACACCGAATCAAATGTTGATTTGGGGCATGAACGATATTCAGTTATCCGTGAATTGAGCCAAATTCAGAATAAAGATGTTTCGGAGAGTAATTCGTTTTGGAAAAAGCGGGAATCATCCCGGAAATTGGCAACGATGATATACGAACGGTTAGGCATGTATCTTTCCGTTAAATAAAAATAACGGAATAAAAAATACCGTGCCCAACTCTTCCGATTTCTATAATCTAGGTATCGCACCGAATATTTTGTCGGTGCTTGACCGCCTTCAGTTTAAGATACCCACTCCCATCCAGGAAAAATCTATTCCCGCGGCGATTGACGGCAAAGATCTTGTCGGCATCGCGCAAACAGGAACAGGAAAAACTCTTGCCTTCGGCGTGCCGATGATACAGGCGGCGCTTCGCGGCAAACAGGGGCTGGTTGTGTTGCCTACTAGAGAACTGGCTTTGCAGGTAGACGACGTTTTTCGCAAAGTGGGGATGCCGCTTGGCATACGAACCGCTGTTTTAATAGGAGGAGAACCTATCGGCCGCCAGATACAGGCGCTTCGCAGGATTCCGCAAATCGTTATAGGAACGCCAGGACGGATTATCGACCACTTGGAGCAAAGAACGCTTTCTTTGAAAGCGGTGGCCATGCTTGTCCTTGACGAAGCCGACCGGATGCTCGATATGGGATTCGCTCCGCAATTGAAGCGGATATTACAAACGTTGCCCATCGAACGGCAGACGATGCTTTTCTCGGCCACCATGCCGCAGAATATTGTTTCAATCGCCCGGGGCTATATGAAGCTTCCCACGCGCGTAGAAATCGCTCCGTCCGGCACTACTGTTGAGAGAGTTACCCAGGAGCTTTTCTTTGTGAGCAAACAAGACAAGTCGCGACTTTTGGAAAAAATTTTGGGAGAGTATCGCGGCTCAGTGCTCGTATTTTCACGGACTAAGCATGGAGCGAAAAGGATCGCGGCCGGAATCCGCGCTATCGGCCATACATCCGCGGAAATACATTCCAACCGTTCTTTGAGCCAGAGAAAGGAGGCGCTCGAAGGCTTTCGGAACGGAAAGTATCGCATCCTCGTCGCGACCGATATCGCCGCTCGCGGCATAGACGTGAAGGGGATAGAGCTTGTTTTGAATTACGACCTTCCTCAAGGTTCGGAAGATTATGTCCACCGCATCGGGCGGACGGCAAGGGCGGGCGGGCAAGGCCATGCGATCTCCTTTGCCACGCCTGACCAAAAAAGAGACGTGCGCGACATTGAACGGCTTATCCGTTCCGCCCTACCGCTTTCAAAACTTCCGGAGCTTCCTCCGGCGCGCGCGATGGCTCATGTTCCGGAACGCTCATATTCCGGGGCAAGGCCTTCGTTTTCGCGTTTTGGCAATAAGAGGGGACCCGTAAGGCCGCGAAGATTCGGCGGCTCGCGGTGGAGAAAATAAGCCGCTACTTATCGGCCTTCAAAACATTCAGAATTTTCTCGATTTTTTTCACGCTCTCTGGTTCGTTAATCGATATTGCAATCGCGCTCGGGTTCATTTTTTTTAGTATTTCCAATTTCTCTTTAAGTGCCGTTTTATCGGCAATGTCGCTTTTTGATAGAAACAGATACTCTGGCTT
>JBGQLC010000051.1:0-4496 GCA_041499885.1 Minisyncoccia bacterium | reverse complement strand
GGTTATTACGCAGGGCAACAGCGATATGTTCATCCGCGCTACGGCGATGGAGCGCCGGGAAATGATAGAAGAAATTCTAGGACTCCGGGAATTTCAACTTAAGCGAGCCGACGCCGAACGGCGCCTAAAAAACGCTCAAATAAATCTGGAAAAAGTTAGGGCGCTTACCGAAGAGATTCTGCCGCATTTGCGGTCGCTTAAACGGCAGACTGGCCGGTGGGAGCGCCGAGGCGCGCTTGAAGAGGAGCTTCGCTCACTGGAGAACGAATTTTTCGGAGGACAATGGAACGGTCTCAGCGAACGATTGTCCGCGGTTGAATTTGAGGAAAAGGAGCGGCTGAAGCACTTCGCGCAATTGCGCGAAGAAAAAGACAAAGCCGAGAAGCGCACAAAAGAGATCGAATTAGGCGAACCGAAAGAAAGGGAGGAGATGCGGGCAGTAAAAATAGAAACGCAAAAATTGCTGGAGCGGCGCAGCGAGATGCAGAAAGAACTCGGGCGGCTTGAAGCCCATCTTGAATTTGAGAGGTCTTCCTCGACTCCCGCTTCCGCTGTTACAGCGGAAAAATTACTGAAGCTGGCAAATAAGATTCGAACAATCTTATCCGATGCCATAATGCGCGGAGGCGAATTGCGCGAAACTATAGAAAAAGTTATCACCGATATCGATGTTGTATTAAAAGGCGAAAAAAATACTCCTGAACCTAAAGACGGGAAACGGGTAAAAATTGAGGCCGATTTTAAAATTTTAAGCGACACACTGCGCAAGCTTGAGATAAACGTTTCCGATCTCAAGGATAAAGAGAAGGCATTGGAGAAAAATCAGGAGCAGTTCTACGGCTTGTTTAAGGAGGCGATGGGTGAATTAAAAGCGGCTCAAGATAAGATTGATCAGTGGGAACGCGAAGGGCGCGATATATCGCTGCGGCGGGAGCGGCTCACCGTGCGTCGCGAGGAGTTGGAGCGGCAGATTTCCCAAGCCGGGCGGAAACCTTCAGAATTCGCGAATATGAAATCTGCGGCATTGACGGATAGCGAATCAAGCGCACTTGACCACAAAATTTTCAAACTTCGCGGGGAGCTGGCCAGTATGGGCGAAGCCGACCCGTTGGTAATGAAAGAGGCCCAAGAGACGGAAACCCGTTATGAATTTTTACAGCGGGAGTCGGGAGACCTTGAGGCCGCCCGCGAGGACCTAAAAAAACTTATCAAGGAGTTGGGGCTTAAGATAAAAACAGAATTTGACCGGGCATTCCATAAAATTAACGATGAGTTTCATAAATTTTTTGAATTGATGTTCGGTGGCGGCCAGGCAAAATTGAAATTGGCTAAGCGTGAGCCGAAAAATATTGCAGTTGGTGAAGAGGGAGAGAGCGAAGAGAGCGCGGAACCGGCGGAAGCGGAAGACGAAGAAATCGAAGAGGGAATTGATATTCAGGTGGCTCTGCCGCGCAAGCGGATAAATTCTTTGGAAATGCTCTCCGGCGGAGAACGCAGTTTGGTGGGTATCGCCGCGCTATTCGCGTTAATTTCAGTTTCTCCGCCGCCGTTTTTGGTGCTCGACGAAATTGACGCGGCTTTGGACGAACGAAATGCCCGTCGCTTTGCCGAGATGTTAAAGGAATTTTCAAAACAGACGCAGTTTATAGTCGTCACGCATAACCGTTCAACGATGGAGGCGGCGAATATCCTCTACGGGGTGACCTTGAATGACGACGGCACATCTAAAATTCTATCGGTTAAATTGGCAGCTTAATTTAAATACTGCTATAATATCGTCGTGAACCATATGGACAAAGAGAGAAATGAAGTCAAAAACTGGCGCGTAATTGAACACTACTATGGAGATATTGTACGTAAACTTTTCATTGCCGCGGGTCTGATTATGGCTGTTACGTTGCCCTTCTTCCAGAATTTTATCCCAGAACCAATTTTTTTATCCATACTATCGATTTTGCTGGTTACATTTTTCGCCGGCACGACTAATCCACGACAACGATGGACAATTGTGCTGGATGCTTGTGTGGCCGCAGTCGGTCTTGCCGTATTCGAATATTATGCGGTTACAAATTATGGTTCAAGCCACGAGTGGATATTTTGGACCAACCAATTAATTTCTCTCATTTTTCTTTTTAGTTTTTATTTTGCGAGCAAGACATTGCGTTCAATGTTTCTTTTTGGTCCGGAAGAAGACCGGGATTAGACTTTAACGGATGCGCGGAAAAATTCTTATCATCGGCGCGGGGGAAATAGGTTGTTCCCTGGGCAAACTGTTAAAGCGCAGCCATGCGGATGTAAGCCTTTGGGACAAAAACCCGAAAAGGTCTAAAGCCAAAAGGCCGTTATTCGAACTCACGAAAGAAGCGGACATCGTATTTTTTTGCGTTCCGTCATTTGCTTTGCGGCTGGCGCTGCGTTCGGTCGCGCAACATCTAAATAAATATGCGCTGGTTGTTACTCTCACAAAAGGGATAGAGCCGAGCGGCGCGACGGTAGACCAAATTTTGGAAGCGACAGTGCGGAAGAACGAATTCGCGATTCTTTCCGGGCCCATGCTCGGTGAAGAACTGTCGAAAGGTTTACGGGGGTTTGCGGTGGTAGCGGCGCTGAAACGGATATCGTTTTTGAAATTAAAGCGCCTTTTCGAGAATTCCACGCTTAAATTAAGCTACACTTCGGACATCCGTGGCGCGGCCTTGGGCGGTGTGCTTAAAAATATTTACGCCGTCGCGCTGGGTATGGTCGACGGATTCCGTTGGGGCAGTAACACGCGAGGTTGGGTCGCGGCGGAGAGTATTTTTGAAATCAGCGCGATAGGAAAACATTTAGGCGCGCGGGAAGACACGCTGATGAGCACAATGATGCTCGGAGATTTTATTGCCACAGGTTTTAGCGCGTATTCACGTAATGTCCAGGTCGGGATGTCGCTCGCGCGCACCGGCAAGTGCTGTTTGGAAAGCGAGGGCTCTGTTTCAATTGGTCCGCTCTTAAAACTTCTCGGGCCGCAACACCAAAGATTCCCGCTGCTTTCGGTATTGGCAAAAATCATGCTACAAAAAAAATCTACACGCAAAGTGTTTGAAAATCTTTTTGAGAATATTTAGCCCCGGTTCGGCCAGGGGGGTGTGGTACAATGAGGGAAATGCAGTTTGATGAGTCAATAATTAATTTTAATAAGCAGTTGACCTATGAGCCGTTCGTGGCGAATGCGAAGGCTCTGAGGCGTAAAAAGAATTTTATTGTTTGCGGAATGGGCGGTTCGCATCTTGCTGCCGATCTCATAAAGGCCTGGAATCCTGACTTGCCTGTCATGGTCTGGAACGATTATGGGCTTCCGCCATTGAGCCATAAGCGGCTGAAAGAGAGTTTGATAATCATAAGTTCTTATTCCGGCAATACCGAGGAAGTTCTTGACGCCCTGAGTCTCGCCCGACGTAGGAAATTGGCGGTTGCGTGTATCGCTACCGCCGGGAAGCTTCTCGTGAGCGCGAAAGAACACAAATTGCCGCACGTACACATTCCCAATCGGGGCCTGCAACCGAGGATGGCGTTGGGGCTTTCGGTAAAGGCAATGCTTTTGTTGATGGGCGAGAAGAAAGCTCTCGCCGAGCTTGCAACACTCGGGAAGAAATTTAGAACTGCCGATTACGCGGAACACGGGAAAGCACTAGCGAAAAAACTATTCAGAAGATTACCGATAATCTATTCTTCAGAGCGAAATGCGGCGCTGGCGAACCAGTGGAAGATAAAACTTAACGAAACAGGGAAAATCCCCGCATTTTGGAACGTGTTCCCGGAATTAAATCACAACGAGATGACCGGGTTTGACGTCCATCATTCTACCTGGGAGCTTTCCAAAAACGCGCATTTCATATTTTTAAAAGACAGCGGCGATAACCGCCGAATTGAAAAGCGAATGGCGATAACCTCAAAGCTTTTGGCTGCGCGTAATTTCAAGATAGAAATGGTGCCGTTGTGGGGAAAAACAAGATGGGAAAAAATTTTCTACAGCGTGGCTCTTTCCGATTGGGTGGCATACTCTTTGGCGCGCGGTTACAACACCGACCCGGAGCAGGTTGTGATGGTGGAGGAGCTGAAGAAACGGATGGCGAAATAAACTGGCCCAGTATAAAGCCACTCATTTTTGTGTTTTGATTTCGGCCGCGTTATCATTAATTCAATGACCAAACTTTCACGCACAAAAATAGAGCTATTTCTTAATTGCCAGAGATGTTTTTGGCTGGACATGGTCCGCGGCGTTAAGCGCCCGCCACCGGCGCCCTATACAATAAACAACGCGATAGACTATTTGCTAAAGCAGGAATTCGATATGTATCGCGAAAAGGGTTTGCCCCATCCGATAATGAAAGAGAATAAGCTGGATGCTATCCCGTTTAAGCATCCGGATATAAACAAATGGCGGCATAATTTTACCGGTGTGCAGTATAAGCACGAAGCGATGGACTTTTTGGTTTACGGCGCGGTTGACGATGTCT
>JBGQLC010000050.1:0-4502 GCA_041499885.1 Minisyncoccia bacterium | reverse complement strand
TTGACCGGAAAGTACCAGCCGAATTTTGAGGTAAGTTCTTTTTTGATGAGCTCCTCAAATTCAGGACTGCGCCGGAAAAAGAGTGGCCGAAATGGTCGTGCAAGATGGCGGCTGGTAATGGAGGGCCCGCTCAGTAAAAAATAAGCCAACCCGGCGGAAAGCCATCCGAACAACGCACAACCCGCGCCGATAAGCGCGAACAGATGCTTTGCCGGACTGAGCAGCGACTGATAAAGGTAAACGTTGGCTACAATCGCGTTCAAAAGATTCAGCGCCAAAATCTTATTCTCGTGATTACGCACATACCTCCTGACGTTTCAAACAACTACCCTTCTCTTACCGCAGAAAGGATGCGAAGTCAAAACAACCCCCGCCGATAGTGGCGGGGGTTGTTCCATGTTGTTATTGCTGCGGTCCGTAACCTTGGGGCATCATTCCGGCCGGAGGACCGTAACCTTGCGGTGCCGCTCCTGATGGCGGACCGTATGAAGGCACAGAACCCGATGGCGGAGCGCCGTATGAATTTTCCCCTTCGCCGGACTTAGGGATTTGCGGCATCATCCCTTGAGGTGGGCCATAGGAAGAGCTGTAGCATGATTTAATAGCATCTTGCGCGTCACTTGAAACCTGGCCCTGGGAAAACTTGGCATACTCATCCGACGAAAGTTTTCCCTTAACGCAATCCGGAACATTTGCCGGCAATCCCTGCATCATGTTCGATGGGACTGAGCCCGATGGCGAACCATAACCCTGGCCGTTCTCACCGGCACCATTACCCTGTAGATTTTTGTTCGAACCAGACCCGCCGGCCCCATTCTGACCGCGATCTTCATTCGTGCAAACGCCTTCGTGTTTTACTCCTGCTCCAGCTTCTTTGGCGTTACATTCACTTGTCCAACTATTGCCGTCAGTTCCACAAACCGGATGGGCAATATCAGAACAGGGAACGTCTGGCTTGCCATCTCTTACACAAACTCCGGTATGAAGTATTTGCGCACCCTGCTGTTTTGCGTGGCATTCATTAAAATAGGTTGTCTCCACTCCTGCCCCGGTTGGAGTGCCTCTACTATTGCCATTGGTTCCGCAGACGAAAGCGGCAGCCGCACCATTAGTAATACCACACTCAGTGAACCCATTGTGTTGTTCGCCCCCACCCCCTGAACTGCCGGAGAGCTCGCCTTGTCCATTTTGCTTAAATGAAGGCCGAAAATTCTGGAAACAATCCTTAATTTTAGAAGTGTCGACCCCTCCCTTTGAAAGCTTGTCCGCGAAATCGGAGCCGAGCTTATCTTTTATGCATGCCTGGACCTCCGGCGGAGCGCCGTTCAAAAATTGGTCGACGTTCGGCATACCTTGCCCGCTTGCTCCTCCTTGCATTATCTGGCTCTGCCCCATACAAACACGGAAAGCGTCTGCGGTACTCGCATCCGGAGCGGTTTGGCCGGAAAGCACTTTTGTCGCCGTATCGCCCAGTTTGTCTTTGAGACACTGAGCAACTGCCGGCGGAGCGCCTTTGAACGCATCTCCCGCGGTAAAATTAGATTTAAATTTACCCGCGCACTCCTGAAGCCGGTCAGCTATATCTGGACTCGGCACAAAAGTTCCTGCTTGGATCTGAGCAATAGCATCCGCTCCTAAAACGGAGTTTATGCATGCCTGGACCTCCGGCGGGGCCTTTTCAAGCCCGGCTTTCAATTGCACTATCCCATCCTGCGCTTTTTGAAGTTCGTCCGCCGGAATCAAATTATGGTCTTTACCGAATTGAAAACATGCCTGGCTGTTCTTTGGGTCATTGCAATATGTCCTACACGCAGCTTCAGAATCGCAGCCACCCGGCCCTTTTCCGCCGATCTCCTGAATCTTCTTCGCCTGGTCTTCGCTGATAAAGCCGGCCTTCGTGCCAAAGCTTAAACATTCCTGAAGGTGCGAGTTGTCTTTACAATAGCTTTCACACTGGTCTTTGGATTTGCATCCGCCGGGAGCTTGTCCGCTTGAAGTCAGATCCAAAACTTTCTGCAATTGATCTTCGCTCATCCCCTGGTCTGACGCTATCTTTTTTAGGAAACCAGCGCCTTTTGCGAAAGCGGTACATTCGGTCGCGTTGTTAAAATCGCTGCAATATGCCTCGCAAGAATCTTTTGACGCGCAACCACCCGGCAATTTGCCGCCCTGCGCCAAAAATTTTTGAACCTGCTCCCCCTGTTTGGTGTTGTCGTCAGAAATTCCATGACCCTTGGCGAAAGACAAACATTGGTCGAGGTGGCTCACGTCTTGGCAATACGCGTTACAAGATTCAGGAGAGGTACATCCTCCCGGAGTTTGTTTATCCCGTATCTCGCCTGCAAATTTTTTAGCAACGGATGCTTCGTCATTGTTCATAAGCCCGTGCTTTGAAGCAAAATCGATACAGGCCGCCATATTGGCCGGATCGTTACAATATGAACGGCAGTTGTCACGATCAGTACAATTGCCGAGCTCCGGAATCGGATACGTTATGCCTGAGGCGTCTATCTTCTCGTTTGTCGGCGGAACGGGCGGTGTGGACGTCTGCGCAAGCACGACGGAGGCGAACAGTACGCCGGCGAAAAGTATCGCGACCGATAAATATTTTTTATTCATGAATATTTAGAATGGATTTTTGTACAAGCCCTGGACGGGGTTTGTTACCGGCGCGACCGTGTTTGGCAAAACACCGCTCACGGGGTTAGTGGCTTTATTATAGAGCGTACTCCCGAGGTCCTGCGTAGGCTGATTTGCTGTGCCCGGAACGGCTACTTCATTGGTTGGCACGACCGCACGCCGCATATACCAATACGCGACCGCAGCGAGAACCAATACGACGACTATTGCGACTATTAATGTTTTTGATTTCCCGGCTGTTGAGACCGGCATGTTTTGATCCATAAATGTAGTATAGCAAATTCCAAGTTATCATTGAAAAACTGACACCTCCCCGATATAATAGAGAAACTGAAGCGTCCATAGCTCAGCTGTAGATTTATCCACCTTTGGCGGGGCAGCTCCCTCTGCCAAGCATGGCCGCACGGTTCGTTCGTCGAAAATAAAAATGCCCCGGTAGCTCAGCTGGTAGAGCAGCTCCCTCTTAAGGAGACGGTCCGAGGTTCGATCCCTCGCCGGGGCACAATCGCATTTCTTATTTTCTCCTCACTGCCGGGCACAAGGAGACGGTCCCAGGTTCTTCCCGCAAATCTTGGAGCGTAGCGACTTAGAGTTACGCAATCCCGTTTTTGGCAGGAGATCCCTGGTGGACGCACAAAAGGAGGAGCCGATTTTATGAATCGGCCGGTTGTGGTATAATTCGCGAACAAATGGCGTTATTTATGGATACTGCACTATTAAGTATCCGAGGAGTCGGACCCCGATTCTTGGCTTCCTTAAAACGCCTTCGTATTGAGACTATCGAAGACCTTGTCTATCACTTCCCTTCACGCTACGAGGACTTCTCGAAGATATACCCCATCGCCGACCTTGCGCCCGGCCAGCAAGCCACGATACAAGGCGTAGTTGATACTATCGAAACACGCCGAAGTTTTCGCAGGCAGATGACGATAACCGAAGCGGTAATCACAGATGAAAGCGGCTCAATCCGCGCGGTGTGGTTCAACCAGCCGTACGTAAAAAATATTTTGCGCCCGGGCAGACAGATGAACATTTCCGGAAAAATATCTTTCTCGGAAGCGGACCACGACTTATTTTTTAGCCATCCGACGTACGAACCGGTCGGCCGAGACGAAACCAGGCATACCGCGCGCTTAGTGCCGATCTACCCGGAAACCCGCGGGCTTACCTCAAAAGCAATCCGTTTTTTGATGAGGCCGGTCTTAAAACATCTCTCCCCCGCGGAAGAATGGATTCCTGAAGAAATTCTTGAAAAAAATAATTTTGCCGATATCAATAAAGCGCTGCGCGATATCCACTTCCCCGAAGAGATAGACGAGGCGCTACGCGCGAAAGACCGTTTCGCTTTTGAAGACCTATTTTTGTTGCAGCTGTGGAACGCGCAGCAAAAAATGTTATTCAGCAAAGAAAAGGCCACGGCTCTGCCGGCGGATATAGAATGGCTTAAAAGCGTACTTGTCGGACTGCCTTTCGAGCTCACCGAAAGCCAGAAACGCTCGCTTTGGGAAATAATAAAAGATATCGGGAAATCACATCCGATGAACCGCCTGCTTCAGGGCGACGTGGGTTCGGGTAAAACCGTTATTGCCGCTATCGCCGCTTTGATCTCCGCCAAGAACGGCTACCAGACGGCGTTTATGGCGCCAACGGAAGTTTTGGCACGCCAACATTTTGAAACACTCAAAAAATTGTTCGCGGGAGTAGCCAAAGAAGACCAGCCGCTGGTCGGACTTTTGACGGGAAGTACGGGAAAAATTTTCTCCGAAAACGACGCGGAAAAAGAAACTACCAAGCGCTCGGTGGCGGAAAAAATAAAATCCGGCGATATTTTAATCGCCATCGGGACACACGCGTTAATAGAG
>JBGQLC010000049.1:0-4826 GCA_041499885.1 Minisyncoccia bacterium | reverse complement strand
GTGGTTATGCTGGACCAAGTTTTAGAGTGGCGAAAGGCGTATATTTTAGAATGGGCAGGTTTGCTTCAACGAGCGAATCGCACCAAGAGATACGCGACATAGACCGAGGAGTTTTGACCATCACCTCCGAGCGCTTCGTTTTTTCGGGAGGCATGAAAACTATCAACCTTGACCTTAGAAAAATTGTGCAAGTTGATCCTTTCACTGATGGTTTAGCACTTCACAAAGAAGGTCGTGAGAAAACCCAATATTTTCTTTGGAACGAAAATATTGGGAAAATGACGCTTAGCGAAGGAAACCGAAGTTATAGCGAGCCGTTAAACGGTATGATTGTGAAGTGCGTTATGGAGGGAGCAATTAGAAATTTTAACAAACCAAGGAGATAATTTTAGTATCAAACAACAAAATTATGAAAAACAAAACATTATGGATTATTGGTGGCGTAATAGTTTTTGTAATTTTACTCGCCATAATAGGTAGTAGCGGGTCAAACAACAGCCCATCTCAAACAGCGTCCAATAATCAGCCGTCGCTTTGTAGCGATATTACTTCTCTCAAGAATCAGGCAACGGCTGTAAATTTTAAGGAGCTTGATAAAAATCCCGATTCGTTTAACGGGAAAATTGTAAAATTTACTGGTCAGGTTGTACAAATTCAGGAAGCTGATAATTACGGCGTAATTCGTCTTGCAGTAACAAAAGAATCTTATGGCTGGAGTATCAGCGATATTATTTATGTTGAATATCAAAACCATACAGACGCAATTAAAGATGATGTTGTAACTGTGTACGGGCAATTGACTGGTTCTAAGACCTACGAATCGCAGGCGCATTTTCAAATCACAGTTCCAAGTATGACGGCTTGTGTTGTTGAAAAAGGAACTGGCGCGACAACAACTAAAACTCCGCCTGCGACACAGCCAGTCACACAGAAAACAACCAGCACAAACCAAACCCAAACGCAGACAACTCAAAAGCCCGCTACACCTCCACAACCTAGTGTGCCTGCCGAGTATACATCTGCATTAGCTCAAGCTGACTCATATGCCAATACTATGCATATGTCAAAACAAGGAGTATACGATCAATTGGTGTCAGAATATGGCGGGCAATTTTCAGCGGTAGCAGCGCAATATGCAATCGACAACGTACAAGCTAATTGGAATAATAATGCGCTTCTACAAGCGGAGGATTATCAAAATACGATGCATCTATCGCCGAAAGCAATTTATGATCAGTTAACATCGCAGTATGGAGCAAAATTTACAGCAGATGAGGCAAATTATGCAATTCAGCATCTTAGTAATTAACGAATTAGCCGCAAATTTTTTCAAAAAAGAAAGCCGAAGCCCGCGCGGATTCCTCCCCAGACCCCTCCTCCGCGCGGGCGAGTCCGTCGCCCCGCCTCCTTTGCCCCAGAAAAATAGTGGCGGGGCGCATCAGGAGTTCCGTTCAAAAAAAGTTCGAGCAAATGATATAATGACACCACATAGAATTTCTTAGTGATAATGCGCTTAGAAATTCTTGTTTCCCGCTTAAAGCGGAGGGTTGGCAGAGTGGTCGAACGCGCCGCACTTGAAATGCGGTAGAGGAGAAATCCTCTCGGAGGTTCGAATCCTCCACCCTCCGCTTTGTGCGGAAAAATAATTTTTGAAATAGCTTAACCCTAAAATACCGCGCGGAGCACGGTATTTTGTTTCTTAAACCGCTTAAAATCTGCTACAATTAATGCAATATGGATGAAAACCGCATCGTAAAAACCATCAAAAAGGTTATGCCGGCGGTCGTGTCAATAATGATCGCCAAGCACTT
This sequence comes from Minisyncoccia bacterium, assembly GCA_041499885.1. GTDB lineage: Bacteria > Patescibacteriota > Minisyncoccia > UBA6257 > 2-01-FULL-56-20 > JBGQLC01. The sequence goes on along the minus strand of JBGQLC010000049.1, from coordinate 3,015 downwards.
GGAAGACCTTGAAAAAGAAATCCCTCCTGAGGCGATGCAATTCTTCCCGACTCAGCCCGATGGCACTAAAAAATTGGAAATCCCGGAAGAGCTAATCGACAAACGCGGAATGGTCTCTGTCGGCGGCGGTTCGGGATTTGTCGTTAACTCCGACGGCATAGTTTTGACCAACAAGCACGTGGTCGCTGACCGCAATGCCGAATACACGGTTATAACCGACGACGGGAAAAAATATCCGGCGACAATTTTAAGCCGCGACCCCATAAATGATGTCGCAATTTTGAAGATCGAAGCAAAAAAACTGCCAATCGTAAAATTGGGCGACGCAACCACCCTTAATCTTGGCCAGCAAGTTATCGCCATCGGCAACGCGCTCGGCATGTTCAAAAACACGGTATCCTTGGGTATCGTCTCCGGGCTTTCCCGCTCCATAACCGCCCAAGCCGATCCGGAAGCGCCACCACAGGAAATGCGCGGGCTGATTCAGACCGACGCGGCGATCAACCCCGGAAATTCAGGCGGGCCATTGGTGGACAGCGACGGCCGCGCGGTAGCCATCAATGCCGCGATTGTTTATGGAGCGCAAAATATTGGTTTTGCAATCCCGATAAACGCCGCCCGGCGCGACCTTGAAGACTTGAAAAAATACGGCCGCATTAAGAGGCCGCTTTTGGGCATCCGCTACATAACAATTGACGATCGGCTCAAAGAGAAATTCAGCCTGCCCGTGGACTACGGCGCATTGGTTATAAAAGAAAATCCCGATGGCCATGCGGTTGTGCCCGGCAGTCCCGCGGCTAAGGCGGGCCTCAAAGAAAAAGATATTATCCTTATGTGTAACGCCGAAAAAATAAATCGCGAGCACCCGATTCAAGACGTTCTGGAAAATATGTCAGTGGGAGACATACTGCACGTGCACGTTCTGCGCGGCAAAGAAGAACTTGACGTTGATATCTCTCTCGCGGAACGCCGCTAGAACCCATTTCAAAAATATCTTCGGCCGCGATGCGGTAAATATGTGGCGGCACAAGCAGCGACGACGAAGGTGTACCCTCTGCGGTACTCCGAGGAGGAGCGCCGCAGTGACCGGCACATATTTACCGCATCCCGCAGGGTTCTTGCTATTTTCTCATTATGCTTCATTGTCCCGATTCTTCGAATCGAGAGGATCCACGACCTACGGTCGGGACTCCTCGTCAGCGTAGCTATAGCTACGGCTTCCTCGTCGCGCCTTGCAGATTTTAGAAAATAGCTAAGAACGCGGCTAGAAGGTATTTTCGAGATGGGTTCTTAGTAGGAGTATTCGTCAACCAGCAAACCATTCTTATCGAAAAGAAGAACGGTGTCGTGCCGCGCGTCGAGAATCTGTGAATTGGTCCAAGCCCACCATTCATGGCTCAGAAAATCGCTGTCAGCCCTGTGGCGGTCAAAACATCCTTTGTAATTTATCGTGTCCAAAAAGCTTCGGCAGGCATAATCGGTTTCCGGCACCGGTGGGTTTGCCGCTGGAAGCGCGCATCCGCCCAAGGAAAGCGCGTAGTCCTGGCAGGCACCGGTAAATGAGCTAACTGCGCTCCGGTCAATCCACGGGCAGCTCCTGGGCAAAGACGGCGTGAAATGATTTGTATTTTCAACATAACCGATGCATTTGTTCAGCCGCAGGTTGCGGGAGATGGCGCTTGCGTTGCCGTAAAGATACAAAATATCTCCGTTACCCATGTAAATGTCGCTCTCCGCAGCGAGGCCGGAAGGGTCGTAAACCCTTACCGCTTGCGGAACATATTCGCTGCCACGGTTGGCCTTAACGAACCAGCCGGTTACATCAATCGGTCCGCTCTCGCTGGTATAGCTGGTGAGTGAAATCTGGCCGTAAGAGCCATAATATCCGGCATAGACCGAACCGAACTTGATTTTATGGAAATACGGGGAAAGGTCTTTCAAGGTGAAGCCCGCCGGGATCTCCTGAGGCGAGATGGGCGTCGTAGTCGGTGTCGGTGTCGGAGGAGCCTGGTAATAGTATTGTGGCGGTGCGGGAGCGAAATTTGTTTTGGCAGCGAGATCGGCCGGAATATTGAATTTCGGCGTAAAAGAAAAATTTAAGTTTTTAAGAAAACTTAAATTAAAACTTCCGCGCGAAAAATATAAAAGGGCGCCAAGTATTATTAAAATGAGGATTATGCCGAATATTCGATGATGACTGGTCATGTTCAGGTCACTATATTAATTATGCGCTGCGGCACGTAAATTACACGCTTGGGCTTCTCGCTTCCAAGTATGGCTTTTATTTTTGCCCTGTCCAGCGCCAGGCCTTCGGCTTCTTTTGTCGAAATATCAACCGGAACTTGTATCGTGTCGCGCACTTTGCCGTTTATCTGGATCACAAGAGCGAACGATTCTTCTTCCGCTCGTCCGGCGTCAAATATCGGCCATTCTTCTTGGTGAATGGAACGGAACCCGCGACCCCGGGCAAACCGTTCTTGCCACAGCTCTTCGGCGATATGTGGGGCGAAAGGCGCGAGCAATTTCAAAAAATCTTTCCATGTCGGCGAGGATACCGCCTCGCGCTTCTGGCATTCATTTATGAAAATCATAAGCGTGGAAACCGCGGTGTTGAACGCAAGCGCCTCTATATCTTCGCCGACTTTCTTGATCGTCTTCTGTAGTAATCGCTCAAGCGGCTCATCGCTTCCTTTCCCGTCAACTTTCATCTTATCCACGCTCCATACCCTTCCCAAAAACCGTTCAGCGCCTTGAATGTTCTTGCTATCCCAGGAGATAGATTGGTTGAACGGGCCCATAAACATTTCGTAAATGCGCAATACATCCGCGCCATAGGCGGATATAATCGTGTCGGGATTTATTACGTTGCCTTTTGATTTGGACATTTTTACGCCGCCCTCTCCCAAAATCAGCCCGTGTGCCGTACGCTTTTTGTACGGTTCGGCGACAGGCACTACCCCGATATCGAAAAGAAATCTGTTCCAAAAACGAGAATAAAGCAGATGCAATGTGACG
>JBGQLC010000048.1:0-4837 GCA_041499885.1 Minisyncoccia bacterium | reverse complement strand
CGTGCGACAAGGCATTGACCCGTTTACCGTAGCCGGTTCAATCCGCGGCGCTTTCGGCCTTTCGCAATTTTTGCCGTCCAGCTTTCTTGCATTCGCGGTTGATGGCAATGCCGATGGGCGCATAGATTTGGATGACCCGGAAGACGCTATTCCGAGCATCGCTAATTTCTTACGCAAAAGCGGTTGGGATAAAGATTCAAGTAGTCATTACCGCGCTGTGATGGCGTATAATCACAGTCGGCTATATGCTGACACGGTTTTGTCCTACGCCTTGCGCCTGCATGAGTTGTTAAAAGTTTGACCCCCGACCAAAGTCGGGGGATTTTTTTCGCTTGCTTCGATTGACAAAATTATCAAAATAAATTTCAATCAGGTTAGCCTTTTAAATAGGGGATAAGATGCTCAAAATCGCCTGGAACGACATCGAGGCAGTGTTGACCAACTTGGCGGACCCTGCCGATAGGATTTATTGGCAAAGAGAGTGCCGAGCGGAACTGGCGAGAGATTCGGAAGATTTTTCGGATTGGCTGCAGCACGCGATGCTGCGCGCTGCGCTCTCAAAAGGCGGGTCAAAACACGCCGAAGCGTTTAAGGAAGAAATTCAACGCATCCGCGAAGGGCTTTCTCTGGCTTTCGGACCGGTCTACCATCGGCTCGGCAAACGCTTGCCGCAATTGCAGCGGGAAGATGCCGAAGTCCTGGATTCTTCATTCGACAAAGAAGAGATCGAAAAAGATATCGAGGAGTCGATGCGGTGGATGGGCGGCAACTGGGGTGCGATGTTTTTCCGGATTCTGGATTTATATGATATCCATCCTGATTCGCGAAAAGTCATTCTCATTGCAGCGAAATGTCTGCTCGATGAAACAGGCAAGATCATCGACAAAACCGAATTTCCGTACGAAGAGATTTTCCCGGATCTGGTCGCCGGCAATGTAGCCTTCACTCCCAAGGATTACGGCTACTGGCTGACCCATCCCGCGCGCAAGAGCAACTGGAATTTGTCGGGTGAGCTGGCCAGTGTGATTAATATCAAAACCAGAGCAAGTAGATTTTGAGCGGATAATTTTAGCGGCACATTAAGTGCCGCTTTGTTTTTATCGGCGCGGATGGTAGTTTATAAAACATATGATGAAATTCAAGATTCTAAAAAAATCGGCAAAAAGCAAAGCTCGCTTGGGTGTGATAGAGACCGACCATGGTGCGGTTGAGACCCCGGCGCTTATTCCGGTTGCGACACAAGCGAGCGTGAAAACACTTACCAGCGAATTGTTGCCTCAGACCGGCACACAGGCGGTAATTATGAACACATTTCATCTGCATTTGCGCCCAGGAGAAAAGATAGTAAACCGTGCGGGAGGCTTGCATAAATTTTCAAATATAGATCTGCCAATAATGACCGACTCCGGAGGGTTTCAGGTGTTCAGTTTGGGATTCGGACGCGACTTGGGAGGCGGGAAAATAAATAAACAGAAAACAAAACACATGGTCCGTCCCGGAGCGCAGCCCAAACTTTTAAAAATTACCGAGGACGGAGTGTTGTTTCGCTCCCCTTTGGATGGCACCAAGCTTTTTCTTGGGCCAAAAGAATCGATGCGCATTCAGGAGTCTTTGGGAGCGGATATCATTTTTTCTTTTGATGAGTGCACGCCGCCGGCGGCTAATCACGCCTATACCAAGCAGTCGCTCCTTAAAACCCATCGTTGGGCGAAAGAATGTTTGGCGGTACAAAACTCAACGCAAGCGCTTTTCGGAATTGTTCAAGGGGGCAAATTCAAAGATTTGCGCATAGTGAGCGCTAAAGTCATCGGCGCAATGCCGTTCGACGGGTTTGGCATCGGTGGGGAATTTGGTAATGATAAGCGCACAATGGTGAATATGCTTGGATGGGTAAATCGAGAGTTGCCCGAGAGCAAACCCCGCCATCTTTTGGGTATCGGTCACCCAGAAGACATTCCTCAAGTAATAAAGGCAGGAGCAGATACATTTGATTGTATCGTGCCGACGCATTACGCACGACATGGCGTCGCGTTCACTTCAACCGGCCGAGTCGAGATTTCCAAATCTAAATTCTTAAAAGACAAATCATCGCTCGACAGAAAATGTGGATGCGAAGTCTGCGTCGGATATTCACGAAGCTACCTGTGCCATCTTTTTCGGGCAAAAGAAGTAACGGGACTGACGTTGCTTACAATTCACAATTTGTACTTTTTTAACGGTTTGGTCGCAAATCTGCGGAAAATGATCAAGCAAGGGAAGCTATGACCTCCGGTTAAGGACGAGATAGTTATCCTGTGATAAAATAATCCCGATGATTAATTACGACGAATTCAGTAAAATCGAATTGCGCGCAGGAAAAGTTTTATCGGCCGAACGAGTTGAGGGTTCGGAGAAGCTGCTCAAACTCAAAATTGATTTGGGCGACCCTTCGACTGACTCAGGGCTTGTGAAGTGCCAAATCATCGGCGGGATCGGGAAGGTTTATAAGCCGGAAGACTTGGTGGGCAAAGAAATAATTATTGTCGCCAATCTTGAACCGAGGAAATTAATGGGGCTAGAGAGCCAAGGAATGCTTTTAGCCGCTCATGACGCAGACGGTGCTCCAGTTCTGCTCATGCCCGACAAGGTGGTTCCTCCGGGCAGCGTAATATCATGATTCAGCGGATTTGGAAGATTTCACGCGTGGCAATCGGCATTGTGCTTGCAGTTTTTATTTTTGCATCGGTTAAGGCTCTGACCGGGGCCAACACCGAGACCCAGCCTGTCCCGCTGGCACAATTTGTCAGGCCAAGCTCAGTGGTTTACGTACTTGAGCCGCGGACAAACGCTCGGGTTACAAAGGTTATTGATGGTGACACTTTTGTGATTGAAGGTGGAGAGAGCGTACGTTTGCTGGGCATTGACGCTGCAGAAAAAGGCGAGCCTTGCTATGATGTCGCAAAGCAGGAGCTCTCAAATTTTATTTCGGATAAAATTGTTGCGCTTGAGGCTGACAGAGAAGAAACCGATCAGTATGGGCGCCTTTTGCGATATGTGTTTTTAGGGAATATGAACCTGAGCGTACGGCTGACTGAGGACGGTGTCGCGGTCGCCAGATTTTTCCCTGCGAATGTTAAATATAAAAACGAAGTTACCGCCGCCGAAGCAGCAGCGGCCGAGAATCATGTCGGTTGTAAATGGCAGTCAGTGGAGCAGTAGTGATACAATGAGTGTATGAATTTTGAGGAATATCAAAAGTTCGCCGATACCACCGCTATTTATCCGAATAAAGGACATAATTATGTTTATGTGACTTTAGGGCTGGCGGGCGAGGCAGGAGAAGTGGCTGAAAAAATTAAGAAAGTAATCCGCGATAAAGGCGGAGTGATTGACGAGGCAACCAAAGAAGAGCTTACAAAAGAAATCGGGGATGTGCTGTGGTATTGTGCGCAGCTTTCAACCGAATTAGGGATACAACTTACCTCCGCCGCAGAAAAAAATCTGGAAAAATTAAAGTCGCGTCACGATCGTAATAAAATTCACGGCGACGGAGATAACAGATAAACATGTCCGAATTATCTTTAGTCCAAAAAAAGTGCGTGGCTTGCGAGGGCGGAACCCCGACGCTCACCATGACCGAGGTGGAAAAGTATCAGGCGCAGCTGAAACAGCCATGGGAAGTTGTTGTGGACGAAAGTCATAAGGATGTAGCTAAAAAGATAAAGCGTGAATTCAAGTTCAAGGATTTTAAAGAAGCGATGGTGTTTATAAATAAAATCGCGGTAATCGCAGAAGAGGAGCAACATCACCCGGATATTTACGTTTTCTATAATCGTGTGGTAATCGAACTTTGGACGCACGCAATTATGAGCCTATCGGAAAATGATTTTATTATGGCGGCAAAAATCGAACAAATATTCTAATGGCCACGCTTATTTTTGACATTGAAACGATCGGCGAGGATTGGAGTGGAATGGATGAGACAACGCAAGAAATTCTGACGCACTGGATTAAAAAAGAGTCGGGCGAAAGCGGGGAATATGAGGCGGCACTTGAAGATTTAAAGAATGGCCTAGGATTTTCTCCTTTAACCGGCCGGATTGTCGCAATCGGCGTTCTCGATTACGAAAAGAACCAGGGCGCGGTGTATTTTGACGCCCCGGGTGAAAAAATCAAAGAATCTTCCGAAGATGGCATTAAGTTCAAGCCAATGAGCGAGAAAGAAATGTTGGAGAATTTTTGGAAAGGTGTGGCGGAATATGACGAAGTCGTCTCTTTTAACGGGCGGGGATTTGATGCACCATTTCTCGCTGTTCGTTCGGCCATTCATAAGATAAGGCCTTCACAGGATTTGATGGAGGGTCGCTATCTCTACCAGCAACGCAAATGTCGGCATATTGATTTGATGGACCAATTAACTTTTTACGGGGCAGTGCGGCGCAAGGGCAGTTTGCATTTGTGGTCAAGAGCTTTCGGCATCAAAAGCCCTAAGGCCGAGGGCGTAACTGGTGACGATGTAAGCCGGTTGTTCCAGGAGAAGAAATTCATTGAAATTGCGAAATATAACGTCGGTGACCTACGTGCTACGCGAGAGCTATACGACTATTGGCTGAAATACATCAGGTTTTCTTGACGCGCGATTTATCCGCGCATAGACTTTAGTCAGCATTTTCTGAAGGAGGAATAGATGTCGTTTTTTGAGATTGCCGGCGGAGTTTTCATTTTCGGGTTGTTGATGTGGTCAAGGTCAGATTCTGTCCTATTTGTGGGATTGGCCATAGTCGGTATAGTCATCTATCTTTGCAGGGGATCAAGATTCGTACCAATCAGCCAAGTTCGTACATTGGTCGTAGTTGTT
>JBGQLC010000047.1:0-4870 GCA_041499885.1 Minisyncoccia bacterium | reverse complement strand
TTTTCCTGCGCCTCGGTTTTTTGACCCAGCGCCTTGGTCACATCGCCGGCGTTTTTATAAAACGAAGGTATTACCACGGCCGGTTCTAGCTGTCGGACCAATTTAGCGGCATCGGCCGCGGATAAAAAGTGGTCGCCGATGGGTAAGACAAGCACGTCCGCCTCCCCGGCGGCATCCAGCGCCTCAGCCTGCGGAATCTTGCTCGCGTGGCCTAAAAGCACTATGCGAATATCTTCGAGACGGACGGAATAGATGGATTTCAAAAATTTTGCCGTGGATTCGTCGCCCAATCCCCATCCCGCGATTTCAATTCCGTGGGTTTCATATTCCCCCGGAAATGAAACTTCTTCTGGGTCAACATCCGTAAGATCAGCCGGCGCAAGCGTCCGCAGGGAAACGTCGGCTTTCATCCGATTGTTTGAGGAGTCTACGAGCAAAGAGGTCTCGCCACTCTGTATTCTGAACGTTCCGCCGCCGTAATATTGGATAACCATTGGCTTTCATTCTACCAAAATTTTGGTCGATTTACAACCCGATTTTTACAAAAATTCCGGATAAAAATGCCGAAAATCGGCGCCTGCCGTAGAATTTTCTTCAGCGGGCGGAGTGATGCCGAATTACGGCATGCGGGGGTTGCGTTTTTTGAAAACCGTCCCTATAATCATGAAACATGACGAACGAAACACAGAACCCAAAAGCCAATACCCTCCTCGCGTATCTGGCCAAAAACGAATTGCCGTCTCTGGCCAAACTTAGAGAAGGTGATGTTGTTGACGCGGTTGTTATCAAAAGAGAGCCTCGTTCACTTTTCTTCTCTATCGGCAAATTGGGCACCGGCATCGTATACGGAGTTGAAATGCAAAATGCCAAAGAAATAATAAAGTCGCTTAAAGTCGGCGACCGCGTCTCCGCAAAAATAGATTCGCTTGACGGCGAAGGCGGGTTCATTGAGCTATCGCTCTCCGAAGCAGACAGGCAAAAAGGTTGGCAGCGGGCTAAAACGCTTGAAGAAAACGGAGAAATAGTCGGTGTTAAAATCTCCGCGGCAAATCAGGGCGGTCTTATCGCCGATCTCTTCGGCCTCAAAGCCTTCCTGCCCCTCTCGCAACTCGGTCCGGAACACGCTATAAGCGGCAGTGAAACTGACCGACAAAAAATTGCCGACGCCTTGAAACTATTTATCGGACAAGAGTTCAGCGTAAAAGTCATAAATGCTAACCCCCGTAATTCGAAACTAATCGTCTCCGAACGCGAAAGCACCAATCCTTCCGCGAACATCAAGGAGCTGCTCGCCAAATACACCGTGGGTCAAACAGTCCAGGGACTGGTTTCCGGCATCGCCGACTTCGGTATTTTTGTCCGCTTCGTCGACACCCCGGAGATAGAAGGGCTGGTACACATTTCCGAGATAGATTACCGGATAATCGACAACCCGAAAGAAGTGGTGAAGCTTAACGAAGAGGTAAAAGTTAAAATAATTGACATAAAAGAAGGTCGGGTTTTCCTCTCATTAAAAGCCTTGCGACAAGATCCGTGGGAGAAAGTAAACGAACTTTATAAAGAAGGACAGGCGGTACGCGGCAAAGTTTACAAGTTTAATCCGTTCGGCGCGATAGTTGACCTTGAAGGCGGGTTGCAGGGCATGATCCACATATCCGAATTTGAAAGTCCCGAAGAAATGAAAAAGGGACTTGTGGCCGGCGAATTGCATGCGTTTACAATCTCGGCCGTAAAGCCAGAAGAGCGACGCCTGATTTTGAAATTAAAGAAATAGCGATTCCCTCGACGTAAACAAAATACTCCCAATCGTGGGAGTATTTTGTTTACTGTGCCGCGGGAGGGAATTGAACCCCCGACGCCAGCCTCTTCAGGGCTGCGCTCTACCACTGAGCTACCGCGGCAATTTTGTTTTCCCATCATAGCTGATAGGATTGGCCAAATCAACTCATCCAAATCTCTCCGGTCTTAAGACCGGAATTTACGCTGAGTTGATACTGTGCTTACCCGAACGTATCAAGAAAAAGCCCTCCGTAATTTACGGAGGGCAATGGTTACCTAACCAGATAGGTGTCGAGTGCGGCATTTACCGCTTTCTCGCCCAGTTTGATCTCTTGGGCAATCTCGCCCTTGGAGAAACCCAATGGCGAAGCCGTCTCGGGATTTTCGGCATAGATGATATGCACGGTACCCCGGCCGACAAACGCATGCTGCAGATCCCTGATGAACGCCTCTTCGAGTTTGTTAACCCAAAAGTTGTTCTCAAAAATCAAGTTGCCGAGGATCGGGGGTAAGCCATAGCGTGCCTTGAGTTCGGCGGGGCCGGAGAGGGCATACGCGGCGGGATGCGCGACTAGCACAAAAACAGTGTCGCACCCCTTGATGGCCGCGGAAACTTCTCCCGCACTCCGCGCATCGCAATACCGTTGCCCGTTGATCTCAAGCGAAGGGAAAAACGGCTGCAATGAGGCGGAAGCGACGACCGCTCGCTTGAAGAGTTCCGGCTTGCCCGGAAAGTCGTCAATCGAAAGCGTTTCGATTGCGCGCGCGGTAAGATTCAGCACTGCGATCTCAAACCGAAAATACGAGCTCGCAGTTTTCTCCGGCTGGTAGTCGGCGATAATCCGTGAAAGGCGTTCGGTCTCAAGAAGCCCGTCTTTCCCTAGTAGCACCTTAAGCTTCCGAAGCTCTCCAGATTTCTTCCACAAGAGCTTCATGATATTTCTGGCCGGATGGTCCATGAAATCCGGAACGTAGAACTCTCCGAAGGCGTTTCTGATCTCGGAAATGCCGAAAACCGCGTCGGGTCCCTGGGCTTCGATTAGCCGCCAGCCCGCTACCGCACGCTCAACCAACTCGGGAAATTCATCCGGTGTTTGCGCCTCCGAAAGCGTCGTACCGGTAAACGCACCTGATGAGTTCGCTCGCAAAACAGTAAGCGCTTTGTGAATGCCACGGAGGGAAAGCGCGTGAAGCATTCCAACGTGCGTCGCGCCCAAAAGACCTGCACCAGGCATGAGTATCCCGACTCGTCCCAATGCGCTGCTCATCTATAATCAACTCCTTTCAGTTAAACTTTTAAAATTAGGACAATTTGCTGCCTTTATATATACCACAAATCTTTAATTTTAGCAAGTAAACCGATTCTCTCCTCTTGTGCCCCCGGTAGGAATCGGACCCACATCATCGCCTTAGAAGAGCGTTGCTCTATCCATTGAGCTACGGGGGCAATACTTCACAATTGATTCTACGGATAAAATAAGATAAGTTAAAGTGGCAAAGCAAGCAAGCGGGTTTACTCGCTGAAGTTTAACAAAGGCGGGCCGTCGTATACCGGTAGTACGCCTGCTTTGGGAGCAGGTAGACTGGGTTCAATTCCCAGCGGCCCGAATGTTCCGCGCGCACTTAGCTCAGTGGTAGAGCGACTCGTTTACACCGAGTAGGCCGGGGGTTCGATCCCCTCAGTGCGCACAAAAAAATCCCGCCATTTGATAGGCGGGAGCTTATTCTTAATTTGATCTGAAAGTCCACAAAATTTTTGCGTAAACGTAAACCATTCTGCCGTTTCTGCCGCCAATCTCTACGTGCGTCGGCATCACGATCGCTTTGAACGGCGTACCTCGCATAAGCAATGAGGCAATGTCACGCTGAGTCCGTGAAAGCGGCACTCTCCCAAGCGCTTGCTCGTCGAGCTGTGGCTGAAGCAAAATCTCACGCGCATCGTGAAATGCCTTGCCGCTCATCTTGCCAACGGGAGCACAAATGAAAACAATTGCGCCATCTGACTTTTTGTCGGAAGGAAAGTCCGTACCGGCGGTAAGATCGCTGAGATAAACAAGAAATTCCGGATTAGAATGATCGCTGCCGGTCCGAATGGCGATCTGCCCCCTCGAATCAACGGTCGCGACGATAAGCACATGCGGATAGTGAACAACAAGCTTGTCGCCCACATATTTCGCATTCATGCCTTGGTAAAACTGTTCGAGCCCCTGCACGGGCAAACTGACCAGGCCGGTCGCCCAGACAAACAAAAGCGCGAAGCTCAGAACCATGAAAATTCGGAACTTCCATCCCCAGCGTAAGGCAAAAAATCTTTTGCTCACATAAGGTCCTTTTATAAATCAAACACCTATCTTTCTTCTAACACTGAGCCGACAATCGCGCAAGCTAAACCAACCGGCAAATTATGCGCGCGGTTTTTTCCGGATCATGGCGGACGAATCCGCGGTCACGAACTATGTCTGCCGCGACGGCAATCGGCTTGGAATGAAAATTTTCGCGGTCGAACACGACCAGCTCCGCGCGTTCGCGTATGTACGGAGAAAGACGACGCGCGCTCGGGCGTCCCGTATTCGCCAGCACGTAATCAATAACTTTCGGCCCCAAATGTTTTTCCATAACACCCAAAAAGTCCGATGCGCTAAAATGATTGGTCTCGCCGAATTTTGTCATAACGTTAGTGACATACAGCACGTTTGCCTTCGTAGCTTTTAGCGCCTGAACGATTCCGCCGGCTAATATGTTCGGCAGAATACTGGTGTACAGATCGCCGGGACCGATAATCACCAGGTCGGCGGCGAGTATCGCCCGCCGGGCCGCCGGATTTGCGGGCACGGCAGGTTCAAGCCACAATCGTTTGATCCTCAGCCGCCCATCATGTTTCGGAATGTCTATGTTGGTCTCACCGCGGATAACCGCGCCGTCTTCGAGTTCTGCGGCCAGACATGCTTTCTTGAGAGTTACCGGGACAACCGCCCCTTCAACATTTAATATTTTTGAGGCTTCGCGAATCGCTCCTTCAAGATCACCGGTTATATTGTGAAGCGCCGCGAGCATCAAATTACCGAAGCTGTGTCCGGTAAGGCCGGTGCCG
>JBGQLC010000046.1:0-4881 GCA_041499885.1 Minisyncoccia bacterium | reverse complement strand
GCTTTGCGCCTGAGCCATGGTTTTGGCGGTTTTGTCCGCTGTGCTCTTGAAGCCGACTATTATTGCGCCGGTCGAGACCGCGAGCTTTACGTCGCCTTCGTTAACCTCGCCGACCGATTCTCCGATTATCTGCAGTGGTTTTTCCGGATACAAACTGCGGACAATTTGTGAAAGTGCCTCAAGCGATCCGGCATCGCTGGCTTTGAGTATCAAGGTAAGCACATTTTTTTCTTTTGACCGGTCTTCTGTTTTTGCCGTAAGCGCTTCGCCACGGAAGAAGGCATGGGCTTCCTCGCCGGCTGTGAACTTTTCTCCGACCTGCGGCATTTTTTCAAAACCGACCACAAGTCCAGGCGCTCCGGCGGGGAGGTCCGCGATGGCTTTGCCCAAGAAATCTTCAAACATTTTAACTTTGCCCTTCGCCGTTTCAGTGGCGATGTCGTCACCGCGATGGAGAGTTCCGGCTTTAACAATAACAGTTGCCTCAAGCCCGCGTGTTTTAGTTAAGCGGGTTTCAAGAATGAATCCTTCGGCGGGGGACGATGGGTCAAATGTGGGATGTTCAATGTCCGAGGCTAAGAGCACCAAATCAAGCAGCTCCGGAACGCCCTGTCCGGTCTTTGCGGAGATGGCCTGGAAGCTGACTTGACCGCCGTGGCCTTCCAGAAATACGTTTGCGGTCATCAAATCATTTTTTACGCGCTCAATGTCGGCTCCCGGTTTATCAATCTTGTTGATTGCAACCACGAATGGAGTTTTTGATTCCTCAAGAATTTTTATTGATTCTTTAGTTTGCGGTTTTACGCCCTCTTCGGCGGCGACGACGAGTATCGCCAAATCGGCCGCTTCCGCGCCGCGCGAGCGCATGCTGATAAAAGCTTCATGCCCCGGCGTGTCGATAAAAGTTACTTTCTTGCCGTTGTGCTCAATTTCGTATGCCCCGACCGCTTGGGTGATGCCTCCGGCCTCCCGCGAGGCGACATTAGCCTTGCGGATATAGTCCAATAGAGTGGTTTTGCCGTGGTCAACGTGACCGACCACCACCACAACGGGTTGACGAGGTTTTAAATTGGTATTTTCAGCCATGTTTGCCCATAGAGATTAGCAGAAAAAACCTAGATAAACAAGGATTTATTGCTGAAATGCTTAACATAAAACGGCCCGATGTCGGGTCGTTTTATGTTTCCGGAATGGATCCGCGAGACTAAAGTCCAACTTTTACTTTTACCTCTCCTTCATTTTCCGAATGTTGGCTGCTAGTTCCTTGTCCATTTTTTTCCGTATCCCCACCTTCATTATTCGTGCTCGTGCCCTCCATCTTGCCGCCGTTATCTTCCTGTTTGAATTCACTCTTGAATTCACCGAAAGCCTTAACGTCTTGAGCGGTCCGAAGAGCTTGTTGGGCAAGGCTGAAGGCCGCGCTGAAATCACCGCCGGCGAGTTTGGCGCTTGCTTCTGCCTCAAGGTTCACCGCCGTCGAAAGTTTAACTTGCGCGTCTACTAAAGTAGAGGTGGGAAAATTCGCGTTATCAAGAAAATTCTTGACGGACGCGATAACATTTGCAGCCGCATTGATTTTTCCCTCGGCGGAGTTTTTGGCTCCCTCCGGGCTTTTCGCGGCGTCGCTTCCTTCCTGTGCTTCCGCGTCTTCCCGCACCTTAACCACATCTTTTAGTTCCGAATCAACTTCGGTAGACGACCCGTCCTTTGTCTTGGCGAGCGCGTCTTGGCGAGCTTTAAGACCTGCTTCGAAATCAGCGGCTAAGCTTGCAGCCGTTGCCGCGTTCCCGCCGCTCTTTATGTCCTCCATGTTTTTCTCCGCCACATCGGCGTGCGCCTTGAAATCAGCCGAAAGTTTTATTTTCCAATCGGCGCTCAGCTTGTTGTCGATGGCGAGCTTAACTGTTTCGTCCAACCGAGTTTCTGCGAGTTTGGCTTCCCAAGCCGCTTTGGCTTCGGGGCTAAGCTGAAAAACTCCGGTAACCTTTTCGTTTAAATCGATTTTGACCGGATAAAGAAAATCTCCGGGCAATGAATTGTTGGCCGCTACGGAGGCTCCGCCTCCCAAAAGGGCAACGATTAGCAATCCTATGACTATTGGCATTGTTTAATTTATTTATGAATTTATGATGATTTTCGACCTTTACACCTATTTGCTTAATAATAGCAAATCGCTTCGCTTGTTTTTAAAAAAGGCTTAGACTATTCTGTCTGGAGTGGAGGCGTGGCCGAGTGGCTGAAGGCAGCATCCTGCTAAGATGTTAGGGGGGAAACTCCCTCGAAGGTTCGAATCCTTCCGCCTCCGCAAATAACCCTCATTATCGCTTTTCGGTAATCATAGAAATAAATAAAAGTTGAGAATCAACAACTGAAGAATCGAAAACATGCTCTGGACAATTATTGGGGTCTTGGTCGTTTTGTGGCTGCTCGGATTCGGCTTTAAAGTCGGAGGAAAGTTGATTCACGCGCTTTTGGTCATCGCCCTTATTATCATCATCTACCGTTTGTTGTTCTAATCGATTTAGGTATGAATAGGAAAGGAAATGTTGTTTTTGTAATTTTGTTGGTGGCGGCCGGGATATTAATAATCTCCGGCGGTTATTTGATTTATAAAAGCAAAGTAAATCCCGGCCCCGTTCCAGGAAATGGTTTTTATTCGTGCGGGCAGGATAGAACTTGCGCTTTGGCAGGATTCGGCAAGCCGATTACTATGGATGTAAAAAACAAAGTTATCTTTCCGGACGGTTTGGTTTTGAGCCTGAGCCAAATTAACGATTCTCGTTGCAGGAAGGACGTGGTCTGCGTGTGGGCGGGCGAGCTTTCTGCCGTTCTCATAGCGACCGAGGGAAAACTCACTACGTCCTCGGAAGAAATTATCATCAGCACAGTCCGTAATGAGCGCGTTAGTTCGGACGGTTATGTTTTTTTCCTTGCAGGCGCGACAGAAAATAGCGCGACGATTATCGTTTCTCCGGCTTCGCCAGTCGGCGGATCAGGTAGCGTCACCGGCTATCTTCATTTGGGACCAACCTGCCCGGTAGAGAGGATTCCGCCGGACCCGAACTGCGCCGAGCGGGCGTACGGGGATGCGAAGGTAGATATCAGACTTAAAAGCAGCGGCACTTTGGCGGAGAGGCTTGTTTCCGATGCAACCGGAAGTTTCCGCGTGGATATTGCCCCCGGAACATACACAATCACGGCTGGGCCAAAAACAGGCGGTTTTTTGCCTCGTTGCAACGAAACGGAAGTTGTCGTAACGGCAAATAAGGTTACGAACGTCGATATTTTCTGTGATACCGGCATTCGCTAAGATGAAAGTAACTTCCGCAACTTTTGTAAAAAGCCTGGTTGGCCCGGACGAGGCGCTAAGCGACGGCAAGCCGCAGATCGCTTTTATCGGCCGTTCCAATGTGGGCAAATCGAGCGTCATCAATTCTTTGGTCAAAGAAAAAAATTTGGCGAGAACCAGCAATATTCCCGGATACACCCGCTCGATAAACCTGTTTTTAATAAATAAAAAGTTTTATTTGGTTGATCTGCCCGGATACGGATACGCCTACGCCTCAAAGGGCGGGAAAGCCCATTTGCGGGAGCTGATAGATTGGTATCTTTTGGAATCCAACTGCCAGCAAAAAAAGGTTGTGCTGATTATAGACGCGGAAGTCGGCCCGACCGATAAAGACTTGGCAATGCTCAAAAATCTCGAGGCGCGGGAAAAAGATATCGTGGTCTTGGCGAATAAGATAGATAAAATAAAAAAATCCGAATACGCAAAAAAGTTTAAAGACCTGGAGGAGCTGATAGGGGACCACAAAATCATCCCGTTCTCTTCTAAAGAAAAAACCGGCATAAACGATCTGGCCAACGAAATTTTCGGTTAAGATGTCCGAGCTATTCACTAAAACAGACTATAAAAACTTCCTGGAATGCGGCTGCTATCTTTGGCTCGCGAGAAAGAAAAAAGGATTGCTGCCTCCGCCATCGGCTTCGGAACTTTTCCGTGGGAAAGAGGGTGAAAAAGTGGACGCGCTGGCGAAGCGGCTTTTTGAAGGTGGCGTGGAGCTCAAGGAGTTTAACGAGGAAGGCTGGGCTGCCACCAAAAAACTGATGGCCGGAAAAACAAAGGTTTTGTTTCAGCCTACTATTGTCGCGAAGAACGGATTGACCTGCCGGGCGGACATTCTTACATACGACGCGAAAGAAAAGGCCTGGGAGATACGGGAAGTAAAAAGCTCGACGAGCGTCCGGCCGGAAGACATCCAAGACGTCGCGTTCCAGCGCGTTTGCCTCGAAGACGCGGGCATTCCGGTCTCAAACATTTGCATAATTCACATAAACAACGAATACGTGAAAAACGGCCCGATTAACCCGCAATTGTTTTTTAAAACAGTGGACGTTACCGAAGAAGTAAATGACGCGGTCACGGAAACAAGGAAAGAAATAAATATCGCGCGTGACCACCTGACGCACGAGGTCTGGCCGCATGCCCGCATTATTGAGTCCTGCGCCAATCCGAAATCCTGTAGTTACCTGAAGCACTACATGCACGGAGTTGAAGACCATCAATCCCTCGCGAAAAGCCTCTCCGCCAAATACGTTATCGAGCTCTTGAAGCGAGATATCATTCTCCTTGAGTCGCTGGACGCAAAATACGTGAGCAAGCTTGGTTACGCGCCGGAGGAAAAATACGTTGACCATGAAGCGATTCGCGGAGAACTGAAGCAATTGGGATACCCGTTGTATTTTTTGGATTATGAAACGTTTTCTTCTCCGATACCGGTGTTCGACGGAACAAGGCCGTGGCAGCAAATACCTTTTCAATATTCGCTGCACATAAAGAAATCGAAAGGCGCGGAACTGGAGCACAAAGAATTCATCGCG
>JBGQLC010000045.1:0-4892 GCA_041499885.1 Minisyncoccia bacterium | reverse complement strand
TGAAGCTATGGCCTGTTCTTCTTGCAAGGCGGTTATTCCACCGGTTCTGCCGAATTTTTCAGCTCCGCGACCGGCAAGACGTATTGGAGCTGAAAGTGCCTTGAGTACGCCCGGAGCATTAGCTCCGAAGCCTTGTAGCCCGCCGACAAGTCCTCGCCCTCCTGCGCCGCGCAGCGGACTGGTAATTGCGCGCCTGGCCCCACGCCCGATTTCTCCTGACGCCCAATCGCTGGCGCTTTTCGCCGCACCCATGGCAACACTTGAAAACGCAATGCCCATTTTATTTGCCGCGTACAAGCCGCCCAGAAATATTCCGGTCAGTATGGCGGTCTGCAGAAGATTTTCAATAATTGGGCTGAAAACGCCGGTCACAAAACCCGATATACTCCCCCATATCGGGTTGCTGGCGCTGACATATCTGCTGAAATTGTACTCACCCGTTTTATTAGCCATTGCTCCGCTCACAAGCATCCCAAGGTAAAGGAAAAATAGGACGAGCGGCGGGAAAAACGAATATTTTATAAACGTATTCCACCATTCTGCATTATGTTTTTTAAAATTTGGGAATATCCACAGCATCCACGCAATTGGCATCAAAACCAATAATATCCCGATAATTACATAACGGATTATCAACATTACGACCAATGCTCCGAGTGTGATGATAATCATAAAAAGCGAAATGACGACAAAAACCAACGACACTATTGGTTTGACCAAGTTGCCTATATCCGCGCCCGTATCCGAAAATGCCTTCTGAATCGTATCGGTAAATTTTTTCTGGTCGTCTTGGTTAGATAGCGTGTTCAGCCCCCCAAAGTCCTTTTGCGGGTTAAATGCGCCAGAAAGCTGCGAGGCGAACTTCACAAACCCCTCGGGACCGTTACTCGTGGGGTCTATTTGGCGGACAAAATAGAACGAGAGCTGATCGGAAAAGCTAAGGATCGCCCCGGCGATTATCAAACTGAAATTAACCAACACCGCCATGATGATCAATTTGCGCAAAAGCTGTTTTATTCCGTAGGTCTCGCTACGCACTATGGTCGCGATGGCAATCACGATTATCGCGATTATAAATCCGAGGTTGGCGATAGCGAGCGTGAAAGGAAACCCCGCTTTAACCACGGTAGAGTTTATAAGGCCAGTATTTATGCTTAAAATAATTCCCAATACCCAGCTCTCCACCGCCACGACAAATCCCGCCATTGAGCTTACGATAAAAGACAGGCCAAAAATTATTTTGCCGATAAGCGTGAACGTAATATTGGTAATCGCGCTGCCAACAGCCGTAACCGGATTAAGGTCGACGGCGTGCACCACCTGTGGCAAGAGAAAATAAAGCCCACCCAAGCCGGCGATGGGCGCGAAATATTTTTTAAATCGGTTTATAAACGGTTTCATTGGCTATCCGCCGGTGCAGCTTCTTAAGAGGTCAGAGGCCTTGCTGAGATCACTAGTGTCGGTCTGGGCTTGAGTACTGTCGGACGCTTTGTCTGTGGCCGCCTGCACGGCTGTGCCGAATTGATTATTTAGCACGCCCGTCTGTTCGGTATAAAAAGGTTCGTCGTTTGTCGGCGTGTGGCTTGTGATAGTGGAAATGAAAGTTCCCAAATCGGTTATTTTCTGTGTTAGCGTGCTCGCGCGAGCCGTGAGCGAAGTAAATTCACTTGTTTTTGAGTCAAGCGCGCTTTGCGCCTGTGCGGCTTGCGTGGGACAGGTGCTGCTGGCGGCCACAATTACATTCAATATGCTGATGGTGCTTCCGACCGCATCAAGCGAGACGTTTACCGACTTCAGCGAAGAAGATGCGGCATCAAGAATTTGATTTGCCTGAGTGAGCAATACCGCCCGGCCGCCGGCATTTTCCGAGCCAGGAGGATTATTCGCCTTGTTCGCGTTGGCTATGCAAGTCGCGTATGCGGGTGAGCTTGTGGGATATCCCGCACAGATTATTGAGGCATTTGCGGTGCCGGTAAGATTACCCTGGAGCAACCCTTTGTTTCCGGAGGATGTTAGTTTTCCGACTACGAGCGTAATAACTCCCACGGCCAGAGATTCCCAATCTTGCGCGTTAACAATTCTGTCGATGGGCGAGCCAAGTGCCCGAGAGGTCAGGTCGGACTGTTGCGAGCCAGGTGTAGTAACGGTCGGAGTACTGCCGTCGGCGCATTGGCCACCGGCATCAGGTGAGGATTGGTCGTCGCAACTCTGCGTACCGTTGTAACCGTTGCCGGCTTGAGCTTGTGACTGGGCGGCGTTCTGTGCTTCAAGCCCGGCCCGGAGCGCGATGTCACTGTTCTGGACAATACTTCCGAAAAGATTGTTTTGCGGTTCGAGCAGGGTGGTATATCCAGCCCAACCGCCGGATTCAAAATTATTGTAAAAACCCTGAAGGTTGCTTACCACCTTGTCGAGCGTGCAAGCCGTTGGTGAATAAACTCCGGTTTGCTGAAGCTGGCCACCACCAGCGGGTCTAAGCCCGACCGAGACAAGAGGGCCAAAAGAGCTGCACAAACCCGGCGCATTTTGATCTATAACCGCCCCAGCCGCGCCATTAAAAGCATTGCCCAATAATGATTTCCAGTTGGTCACGAATTGAGGATTGCCGCTGCCGGTAACCCAATTGATTATCGCGTTTACCAGCAACTGGAGGACTTCGTTTTTCAGAGTTTCCGTAAGAATGGTGTTGTAGTCCCAGCCCAAGTAGTTCAGATAATAACTGGCATAATCAATAACTTCGGTAATCACGCTTTCAATCGCACTGATAACATTTTCTACCAAGTTCCCGAGGTCTTCCACAATAATTGCGTTTGCAGTTTGCACGCCCAAAATCGCAGCGGCAAAATTTTGAATTTTATTTTTGCCCGTGCCATCGCTCAGAATCTTTGGAATATTTTTCTTAAGGGCGTTGAGTTGCTTTAAAATATCACCTTTCTGCTGATTAAGGATTTGAGGCGCATTTTTTATCAACGCCATGGTTTTCAGCGGATCATCAGAGCTGGCGGCAAGCATCGCTTTTTGGGTTTCGAGAGTCTCGAGAATTGACTTATGGATGTCCAATAGCGGTGCGGGTACGGATAATTGGTTTAATTGCACTTCGGTTTGCGACAAGAGCAGGCCGATTGCGTTGGCGAGATTTGTTTTGTCCGAATCTTTGAAATTTTTTATGTTTGTATTTTGCGCTATTTGGCCAAGCGACCTGTTCGCATTTTCAAGGTATGCCAGAATGTCATTTTGGTTGTACGACCGGCTGATATGAATACTCGCAGTATTAACGGCCGGAATAATAGTGGCAGCCCCTTCTATATACTGAGTTGTAAGTTGCTTTACGTCGGGTACGGCCAAGGAGAGTGAGCCTTTTTTGGGCGCGGGTCCGTTGGGGTTTGTTTTTATAAGTTGCCGTGCGATAGTGTGCGCAAGGTTGACCGTCATATTGGTGGTATTTACCGCCAACGGATCATTGCTTCCGCCATTAGGTAACGCTGCTACGCCAGAATTTCCTGTGGTTGGAGCCGTAAACGCATTTGTTCCTATGCTTGAGTCTTTTTGCGAAGCAACCGGTGAGGGCTGGCTTGGTGACCCCACGATATTCGAGAGAATCAAAACCGCCGAGCTTATGATAACCGACAAAATTAAAAATCCCGTTATAAGTTTTTTTAGATCGGGAGAGTTCATATATGGGTACAATACACCATCGTTATTATATCACGATGACCTGCCTAAGCCCACAAATTATACCCACTTATGCGGCAAAAGTTTGGCCAGGGTTAATAGATTATCTCGCGACAGATCTTGTGGCCGATTCTCCGGCGGAATGCCGGCCGAAATAAGCAAAGAAACGAGGGTTTCGCGGAATTCCGTTTTCTTGCCGAGCAGGTTATTTATGACTGTTTTTCTAGGCTGAGCGAAGGCTTTCCCAATCAGCATCCCGTATGCCTCGCGAAGGCCATTTTCTTCCTTGGAAAGTGCCCTTGCCTCCAAAAGCACTATGGCCGAATCCACTTCCGGGGGCGGAGAGAAGCTGTTTTTCCCGATTTTTCCTATAATTTTCGGTTTTGCCCAAAATTGGACGCTTGCCGAGAGACGGTTCATCCTTGGCGGCGTGGCAATGAGGCGTTCTGCAACCTCCTTTTGGACGGTTAGCACAGTCTGGCGGGGATATTCTTTTAATTCGCCCAATATTCTAAATAGCCGGCCGGTTAAGTAGTAGGGTATGTTCCCAACCGCTGAAAAGGGGCGTCCCTTTAAGCCCGAAACTATTTTGGGTAGTAATATTCTCGCATCGCCTTTACGGACATCGATTTCATATTCCGCGGCGAGCGTGTCAGCCAATTGTTCGTCTTTCTCTATAGCGATAAATTCAGCGCCGGCTTCTTTTATGGATTCAAGCAGCGGCCGAGTAAGCTCTCCGTGTCCTGAGCCGATCTCTATAATAATTTCTCCTCGTTGTGGCGATAGCGCGCGGACGATACGGCGCAATGCCGTTTGGTCTTTCAAAAAATGTTGTCCGAGTCGTTGCCTCATTGCGCCGCGGCTGTTTCAAAAATTGTTCGGCTTTCTTTTATGACGTTCATTTGCCGGTCAATGCTTTCATACTCCAGCGGGTTAAACGCATCGGTCAGCGTCTTGCCGCTTATCGACGGGGTTAGTTCGGCAAAAGAAATTTTTGGCGCGAGGATTTGGCCAAAATAAAAAATTATATTTCCTGGTTTGTCGGCGCTCTCGCTTCCCCAGAACGCGCGGGCTTCCGCGAACGCTTTGTGCGCTGAGGCCAGGACATCTGCGACCGCGTTGTCTTCCGATGAGGGTTTTGAAATTGCCACGCCCCCGTTCATTATCACCGAGCCCGATGGTTTAATTAATGAACTCAATAACGAAAACGATTCGCGGCT
>JBGQLC010000044.1:0-4899 GCA_041499885.1 Minisyncoccia bacterium | reverse complement strand
AATTTTCAGGCCAGACTGATTTCGCCGGATCGTCGCTGACCCAGGCGCTTTCTTCAAGCCTTAATATCAATCCTTTGCGGGCTGAGGAGTTGAAAAAAGAGCGTGGAATCATGGGAACAGGGGCAAATTACGAGTTATCCACAATAATGTTGCCATTTTTGGATGCTATAATCAGTGAGGTGAAGAGGACTGAGTTTGGCTACCATAGCCAGTTCCCGACAGCTCCGAAAATAGAGCGGGCGGTGATCTGCGGCGGCGGCGCCAATCTTTTGGGTATACAAAAATATATCAGCGATCAATTGGGCCTTCCGACGGTAAAGGGAAGTCCGTTTGTCCGCTTT
Organism: Minisyncoccia bacterium; assembly: GCA_041499885.1. Taxonomy (GTDB): domain Bacteria; phylum Patescibacteriota; class Minisyncoccia; order UBA6257; family 2-01-FULL-56-20; genus JBGQLC01. Next base: position 4,558 of record JBGQLC010000044.1, on the reverse strand, counting down.
GAATATCCGCCCAACCTTGAGCCTCTTGTTCCAGAACTTAATTCGCTGCTAAGTGTGGCGATGGGTCTGGGGCTCCGCCAATCAAGCTAAATATGGCCTTACCAGAACAAGCAATTCAAAAAATGGTGCGCGGGTCCGGGCCTTCGCAAGGAGCCTACCGGGAACTGATAATGTTTTCGGTCGCGCTTTTTGCCATAGCTTTAATAATTTATCTCGGGCTTACTTTCGGATATAAACCTTATTTGCAATCGCAAGTCGACGCTCTCGACACGCAGGTTCAGTCGTTTAATGCTGCTATTCCGACTGACCAGAAAAATCAGCTGATTACCGCTTATTCGCAATTGGTCAATTTGCAGACGTTGCTTTCGCAGCATCCGTCAGCAGCCGGTTTCATGGTTTGGTTCGAGATGCACACGCATCCGAATATTTATTACACTCAGTTTGCCCTGAACGTCGCAAGCGGGCAGCTTACCCTAACCGGAGTCGCCAAGGGACTCATTGATATCGCCGAACAAGTTGCGATTTTTGAAGGCGACCAGAAAGTGACGCGCATCAACTTTACCAATGTTTCACCCTCGGTCGGCGGAGTTTGGCAGTTCGGCCTCACGCTTTTCTTCGATCCGAGTATTTTCCATCAATCCGCCCAATAATGAAACAATCATCAAAACGTTTTATCAGCTTGATGGTTGCGGTGGTGCTGCTTTTCGCCGCGCTGATAATTTATTTCAATTTCATACAGCCGGCTTACGGCGATGCGGAGCAGGCCAAGAACGACATGCTTGCTAAACAGGACTTCGTGAACAACCAAAAGTCTGCGATTCAGCAGGTTAAAAATCTGGTTGCCCAATATCAGGGGAAGGGTGACGTGGCTCAAGCGGTTTCATTGGCGTTGCCGACAAACAAGAACCAAGCTGACGCGTTCCACGTGCTTTCCGGGCTGGCTGACCTGCATCACCTGAGCCTGCAGTCGTTCGCTGCTTCCGCGGCTGCGGCGCAGAACATTACCGTCGGGCAGGCGTCTTCAACTTCGCTAGTGCGTCCCACCGGAAGTTTGCTTTTCCAGATTAAATTCGCTGGTGCATATGCAGACTTTAAGGCGTTTCTACAAAACATCGAGACCAATGTCCGGATTTTTGACGTACGCAGCCTGGGCGTTGCGCCTTTGGGCAAACCCGGACAGGATTTCTTTACCTTTGACCTAACCGTCGCCACATACTACCAAAATATTTAAAATAATTTTATGGCTATAGTTGTTGAAGAAGGACAAAAAAAGAGTAGCGGAATTGTTAGCTTCCTAATGTGGCTTTTGATAATCGGTGTTGTTGTGGCTGCAGCCTATTATATTTTCTTCAAGCGTCCTGAGTTGGTTCCCGTGGCGGTGCCGGCGAGCTTCCAGAACACGGCGGCATTGTCCAAGATTAAATTGAATCCGGACGCGGTGGTGAATAACCCGAGTTTTCAGGCTTTAAAGAGCTACATCGGCACACTCACTCCGCCCACCGGCGGGCGGGCGAACCCCTTCCTCGGATTCTAAAAAGTGTCGATGGCAAAAAAGGCGCGCGAGGTGCGCAACGCGGGCGCGGATGGAACGCATAAATCATGACCAGCGACCAAATTTTAGACATATTACAGAAACAGGGTGTGCTTGACGCCGCCGCGTCCGCGCGGGTAAAACGCGAGTCATTGGTATCTAACCGGTCGGCCGAAGACATAATCCACGAGCAGCGGCTGGTTGACGATCAAAAAATGGCCGAAGCAAAAAGCGCTGTACTGAAGGTCCCTTATCAAAAAGTTGACCTAGCGGCCATTGACAGCGCGCTCATCGCGCTTATTCCCGAAGAAACGGTACGGACGTACGGCGTAGTTCCGCTCGCGAAACGCGAAAATCTTTTGGTCGCCGGCATGCTTAGCCCCGACGACTCAAAAGCGCAGGAAGCGCTGAAATTCATCGCCCGGCGGAACAAGATGAATCTCGGCATCTATCTTGTCTCTTACGATGACTGGCAAGCTATCCTCCGTAAATATTCCCCGTACAAGAACGAAATCGAGGCAGCGGTAAAATCATTGAATTTAAAACCGAGCCGAGAAGGGGTGGTGGACTTGGAGGCGACCGCTGCCGCGGCCGGCGAAGACGCGCCGGTTATCCGCATCGTCCGCGATACGCTTAAAGAAGCAGTGCAGGCGGGAGCTTCCGACGTGCATATCGAGCCTCAGCAGAATTATCTACGTGTTCGCTTTCGGGAAAGCGGGGACTTGCACGAGATAGCCTCTTTGCCGATCGAGCTTGCCCAGCCGGTCATCTCGCGCGTGAAGGTCATGTCCAATTTGCGCATCGACGAGACCAGAATTCCGCAAGACGGACGATTTCGTGCAAAAATTTTTGACCGAGAAATAGATTTTCGTATTTCAACTTTCCCCACGCCTTCCGGAGAAAAAGTCGCTATCCGCGTGCTCGACCCGAAAACAGGATTAAAGACGCTCGACCAGCTTGGTCTTACCGGAAAAAGTTTAGAAATAGTTAAGGCGGGAATTGAAAAGCCGTTCGGAATGATTCTCATCTCCGGTCCGACCGGTTCGGGTAAATCCACCACGCTTTATGCGCTGATGCAGCTTTTAAATACCGAAGAAGTAAATATAGTGAGCTTAGAAGATCCGGTAGAGTATTTTATTACCGGTATCAACCAGTCCCAAGTCCGCCCGGAGATAGGTTATGACTTTGCTTCCGGCCTTCGTCAAATTTTGCGCCAAGACCCGGATGTCATTATGGTCGGCGAAATCCGCGACGACGAAACCGCCGGTCTCGGCGTTCATGCCGCGCTTACCGGACATATCGTGCTCTCGACTATCCACACCAACAATTCTGCCGGCGTAATTCCTCGGTTAATCGATATGAAAGTGGAGGCATTTCTTCTTCCCTCGGCGTTAAACCTCATGCTTTCCCAGCGTTTGGTTTCGCAAATTTGTCCGGATTGTAAAAAAGCCGAACCGGCTACGGCGCCGATACAAAAAATAATCAAAGAAACCATCTCCGCGTTGCCTGCAGGGGTAAATGTTTCCTATAAAGAGCCGTATCAGGTCTACCGCGGCGCTGGCTGCAATACTTGTAAGGGCAAGGGTGTCGTCGGGCGGGTAGCAATTTTTGAGGTTATCCAGATGACCAATGCACTCGAAGACATAATCAACACTTCTCCGACCACACAAAAGATTATCGCTGAGGCCCGTAAGCAAGGCTTTGTAAGCATGCGTGAAGACGGCGTAATCAAGGCTCTGGACGGCCTCGTTCTTATTGAAGAAGTGCTCCGCGAGAGCGAGTAGTGTGATACAATAGAGGGATATGGATGATTACGCGGCAAAATTAAAAGATTTACTTACGACAGCTGCGCGCGAAAACGCGTCAGATCTGCATTTGGCGGTCGGGCGCAGGCCGACGTTGCGCATCGACGGAGTTTTGGTGCCGCTTGCGAAAGAAACACTGGTGACTCCGGAGATGGCCGAAGGCTTGGTGTACGCGTTAATCACTCCGGCGCAGAAAGAAAAATTGGCGCATGACCGGCAGATAGATTTTGCTTACAGCTTTGAGGACAAGGCCCGTTTTCGGGTTAACGCTTACTACACTCGCGGGTATCTCGCTGCCGCGCTGCGTCTCATTTCAAGCCGTATCCGCACGCTCGAAGAATTAAATATGCCGTCCATATTGCACGACTTCAGCAAACTTTCGCAGGGATTCGTGCTGGTTGTGGGTCCGGCCGGCCATGGCAAATCGACGACACTCGCGGCGCTCTTGGATGAGGTGAACCACACCCGCGGTGACCATATTATTACCGTTGAAGATCCTATCGAATATATTTTCACTCAAGACCGTGGCATCGTTTCGCAGCGTGAAGTCGGTAGCGACACGATAAGTTTTCATAGCGCTTTGCGGACCGTTTTGCGCCAGGACCCGGATGTGCTGATGATCGGAGAAATGCGCGATGTGGTTTCAATTTCCACCGCAATGACCGCGGCCGAAACGGGGCACCTTGTTTTTTCAACGTTGCACACCAACTCCGCATCGCAAACTCTCGACCGCATAATCGATTCGTTTCCCTCTGAACAGCAGGGGCAAGTCGTATCGCAACTTGCCGCGACTCTCGTGGCCATTATCTCGCAGCGTCTCATCCCGCGGGTTGGCGGTGGGCGTGTGCCGGCGACGGAGATAATGATAGTGAATCCGGCCATCAGGAATCTCATCCGCGAGCGGAAGATTTATCAAATTGACCTGGTCATTGAGACAAGCTTGCAGGAAGGAATGATTACATTGAACCGATCGTTCGTGAATCTGATCCGCAATAAGGAAATTTCTCTGGAGAATGCCGAGCTTTATTCGCTTAACCCTTCCGAACTGCGCATTCTTTTGGAGCGGACGGGTTAGTATCAGCCAAAGGGCGGGCAATCAATTTTCTAAAGAGTGAAGTACAAATATCAGGCCAAAACCAACGAAGGCGAGCTCCAAGTAGGCTTTGTGGATGCCGGTTCGCGAGATGCCGCGACGACTATTCTTTCCGGCCATCAGCTTTTT
>JBGQLC010000043.1:0-4905 GCA_041499885.1 Minisyncoccia bacterium | reverse complement strand
CAGAGTCAGCGGCAGTTTTTCGAAAAGAAAGCCGAGATGGATAATCCCATCCTTGTGTTCCAGCGAAACAATTTGGTGATGCGGCGCGGCCTCAAGAAGCCGTTTGGTTTCCTTGGTCGCTTGCTCGGATACATTCGCGCAGCGCTTGTTGAGGTCATCGAGTTCTACGCAAATGGATTGAACCTCTTGGCGTAAACCGAGCCAGATTTTTGTAGCGCGTTCAAAGAAGTGCTCTTCGCGGGCTAATTCTTTTCGCGACCATGCTGTTTTGCGGGGCACGAGCGCGCTTTTCATTAAAGACACAAAAGCGTTTTTGGCCAGGGCTTTATCTTCTTCGGACTCGTAGCCCTTTTCGTGCCGCGCCTCATTGTATTCTTCGGGAATATTATCTTTGATGGCCGGTGCCGTGCTTTCGTGCCGCAAAAAAGAGAGCAGCAGGTGAATCAGCGGAACCAGATCCAGATCGTTTAAGAGTTTATCGATCGGGCCGTTCAGGTCGCCGCCGAAACAGGTGCCTTTCTCTTTGGCATGGTGATGCGTGTACTCTCCCCGATAAGGGCCGGGATCGAAACCGATGTCCGACGTCCGGGAGAGTTTGTCTCTGCCGATCTCTATTTCAATGGTGTACTGGCCTATGTCGAAGTGGTCGTTGTCGATGTCCTGAAATATACGCTTGGTACGGATAACGACTTTCGTTCCAAGGACATCCAGGCGGCGCACACCTTCCATTGCCAGGATTTGTTCAAACATTGCCTCGAGCGATTTGCCGCCGAGCGACTCGTTCAGTTTTTCGAGCCGTTCTTCAAGTTCGGCGATGGCCAAAAGAGAAGTATGTCTTCGGTCCGAGAATGCGATCCGCTTTTTATTGGCCAATTCGGCTCTCGCTTGCAAGTCGGAAATGCGCATAACCAGGCGGTCTTTCAGGAATTGACTCACCGTTTTATACCAGCTTTGCCAGCGCAAATTCTGGAGTGCGTCGTCACTTTCAAGATGACGGCGCTTGTCGCGTGCCATATTTCGTTCCTCTTATCTGTCAAAAATCTTTCTCCACTATACAACGGAAATATCGGCAAAACAAACAAAAAGACGCCCGTAGGCGTCTTGAATCTAAAAGTTAAACTTTGATGGTGGTCATGCCACCCTCGTTACGCTGACCCCGCAGCTGCCGGGCGCGTTTGCGCCAGTAGCCTTCGGGGATGAAGCGGTCGGAGTTGCATTGCTGAATGGCCATCTCGGTCATGTGGGTGTACTGCCCGATGTCATGGCCGGGGATATAGTCGTTTAGGGTTTTTTCGAGGTGGTCCTTGCCCAACACTTCATCGTTCGCGGATGCCAGTGTATAGGCCTTCTGCACGATGACTTCGATCTGTGCTCCGGTGAACGGCAGTTCGGTGTCATCTTCTCGATTCCGAGAGTGCGTGTCGGGGTCGCACGGAACGATGCCTTCGCCCCGTTTCATGTGGCGATGGCTGTGCCAGCCGAACTCCTCAAAATATTCCGGAGGAATGTTCCAGGAGAGCTCTTGCTTATGCGCAGCCGTTTGAGCTTTCATTTTTTGGAGGATAGCCTCGAGGATCTCACCGCGTTCTTTTGCGTTGGGCAGGAAGAACGGGATTTTTTCGTCGAAGCGGCCTTCGCGAAGCATGGCAGGATCGATTAGGTCGGGACGGTTGGAGGCGGCGATCCAAAGGGTCTTGCCGCGCAAGTCGGTATCCGACATGAATTCAAAAAGGCGTCCCTGCATGCGGTTATCTACGCCGCCGTCCGTTACCGGACCGCCACGCATCTGGAATTGCTGGTCGATCTCGTCGACGAAGACGACAACCGGTGCCTGGGCGCGGATAAGTTCGAGCGCGAAATCAAGATTTCGCTCCGACTGTCCGACCCACATTTCGCGGATGTTTTTCAGCGTGACGAAAGGAATCTCGGCTTCATGAGCCACGGCCTGGGCGAACACGGTTTTACCGGTTCCCGGCGCGCCCAAAAGCATTGCGCCCATCGGTACGGCCAGAAAATTGTTCTTCTGCATGGATGCGACGACTTCCTTGATATAGCGTTTGTGCTCAACAAGGCCGCCGATCGCTTCGATGCCCCAGAGAGGCTGCATGATCTGCAGCAGTCCACCGGATTGCTCCTCAATGAACTTCCGCTTTTTCTTGAATACCGTTTCGTAGTCGATCGGCCGTTTCTTTTCGGCGCTCTCTTTGATGAGGTTGCCGATGACGTTGCGTGACATGCCCGCGGTTACGTGGGAAAGAGTTTTCACGTCAATGTCGCCGGGCAAAGCATTATACTGCTTGCGCAGTTCAATGATCGCCGTTTCGCGGTCACCCTGGTCGGGGAATTCGATTTTCAAAGGCACTACGCCGTTCGTTTCCGATTTCAATGCGGGCGCAACCAGCTGTAGGCTATCGGTGAGCATAACAAAAAGATTGTTAGCGTCGCGGATAACGCGGCTTCGCGCCAAAACCAGGAAACTGACTATCGCTTTTCTGTCCGGCTCGCAGGATGCGGTCGCCGAATCAGGTGGAGCGAGCGTCTCGGCATATTCGAAGATCACAGAGAAAAACGGACCGGTTTGTTTCTCGCGGTCCAGTTCCATCTTGTCCGAGTATTCTTTGAGCGCCTCGGCAACATTTTTGCGTTTATCTTGCCATGAGACCTCAAGCATCTCGGCGAAAAGAGTAAGCGCGTAGTCCAGCTTATTGCGGTTGTTTCGGAACTCCCGTTCCGCTGTATTAGTGCCGCTTGCATCTTTCGCGGGTTTCAGTATTGTGAGAAACTTTATGAAATTTTCTTCTTGACCATTTGTGAAGCGGATGCCGGTTCCACGGTTAAACGTGGCGACAAAATGCGCTTTACCGACGGCCGTCGAAGAAATCAAATAATCGGGTAGCTTTTCGAATTCGCCTTTGTTGTTCAAGAAGTCGTCGGCGACGTTCAAGTAGAGGAGAAAAGCGTGGGCGCTTTTCGACCGCCACTTGTGGTCGATTGCTTTTTCCCACCGTTTCATTTTTCGCCTCCTCCGATTCTGAAAATCTCGTCCAGCCGCTTATCGCCGGGTGCGAGCACCGCATCGATGACGCCGGCCTCAAGTGCCTGTTCGGCAGAGAGGTATGTCTCGCTGTCGTCCAGAAATTCTTTCACCCGTTTCAGGCGGGCCTCTTCATCAGCTACGGGTTCGTTGTGCCCCATTGTTTTCCACCGATACTCGGGGATTTTTGTCCGGGAAGCCAAGAGGCGGCGCATTTCGAGAGACAAGCGTTTGCCGTTTTCCGTCAAGCGCTCTTTCTTCTTTTCTTCCATACTGTCCGGAACTTCGAAGAAGGCCGAGTGGAAGTGAACGGTAGAGCGGGGCAGGGCATAACGTTTGCCCAGTGTACCCGCGGCGAGAATAATACTCGCCATACTAGCCGACACCCCCGTCACCAGCATTTCGACATCAATGCCTTTTGCCTGCAGATGTTCGATTGCCTGAATGATTGAGAATCCGGCCACAACCGACCCACCCGGGTTATTGATGAGGATTTTCACCGTGTCAGAACTTTTGTTCCCTAGGACCATGAGCGACTCAAAGACTGTTTCAGCCATGAATCGTTCCCGGTCGGCGGTGATCGCTTCTTTCTCAAGGTCTCCGCTGCTATAAAGAGTTCCGTAGAGCCTCAAAATACGCGCATCGCGCGTTAGAATATCAGGGTGATTGACCAGTGTGCCCGGAGGTTTTTTGGACCATTCTCGTAACACATTAACTCCTAAACTTTAACTTTTGGAGAGCTGGATTCAGTATAACTTACAATTTTCTCGGGTCAAAGTTTTACAGCAGGAATTGACGAACTAGCCGTATGGCTTCGATTGGTTTTCTAAGCCAGTGGATTTCATAATCGCGCTTCCACCAGGTGAGCTGGCGTTTAACGTACGCCCAGATCTCACGTTCAAGCTTCTCGCACATTTCTTGGCGTGTAATTAGTCCGCGGAGGTAGCGGCTGATGTATCGGTATTCGAGTCCGAAGGCATCGAGCTTTTCCCAGGATAGTCCGCCCGTATGCAAATTTTCTATTTCTTTAATCATCCCGGCGCGAATTCTTCGCATAAGCCGCGCATGGATGCGTCCGTGGAGAATATTTTTTGGCAGATCAATCCCGATTTTTAATACGTTGCAGTCACTTTCTCTTTTTAAAACCTCCGCGCGGCTGGGCGTGGGCTTTCCGGTTGCATTAACGATTTCGAGCGCCCTAATAAGCCGGCGTTTGTTGTGCCGGTCGATGGAGGCGGCGCGTTCTGGATCTAAGCGTTCTAATTTTTCGAATAAGGACTCCGCAGTTTTCTTTTCCAGTTTTTTGCGTAGCTTAATATTCGGCGGAACGTTGGGCAGGGGATAATTATAGAGCAAGGCGTCAATATAGAATCCGGTGCCGCCGCAGATTATCGGCAGCTTACCTTTATTCAAGATTTTTTTAATTGCGCGTCTTCCGAGCTTTTGAAATTGAGCGACCGTGAATGTCTTGCGGGCTGAGGCAACGCTTAAAAGATAGTGTGGCACTCCACGCGTCTCCCGAAGTGTAATTTTTCCCGTGCCGATATCCATGCCTTTATAAACCTGACGTGAATCTGCGGAGATTATCTCGGCGCCGTTCCAGCCCGAGGCTGGTCCGCCTTTGGCGGAAAATTTTTTGGCCAGTTCTACCGCCAAGTCGGACTTGCCGCTTGCGGTTGGCCCCAGAACCACAAGGACCTTTGGCTTGGGATTTGATCCCGTTAAAAGTCGTTCCCGCGCTTGGGGCGCCCCGGAGGGGCCTGATGGGCGGGCTACTTCTAACGGGATTGACAAATTGGACATTGGTTGTTATAATGGCGAAAGTTAATTTGGAAAGGAGTAAACGATGGAACTCATCGCTACTACGGTTG
>JBGQLC010000042.1:0-4949 GCA_041499885.1 Minisyncoccia bacterium | reverse complement strand
GTCATCGCGAGCGGGATTGCGACCGCCATATCGTCAGCGCAGGCGACCAGGAATATCGAAGCGGTCATAAGAATATTTTTGGTGACTATGTAAGTTACCGCGCCCATCACCAAGACCAGCGGTAGAAAGATTGAAGCGAATCTGTCGGATAACTTTTCCGCTTTTGATTTGTGTTCGGAGGCGGTTTTGATTAGCGATGCCATGCGTTCAATGGTTGAGTCCTGGCCGACGTTCGTCGCGCGGATCTTTATAACTCCGGATTCGTTAAGCGTGGAGCTTAAAATTGTTTCTCCCGGCAATTTTTCAACCGGCACGGATTCTCCTGTCACGGACGATTCATTTATAAAAGCGCGGCCGAAAGTGACGACGCCGTCCACCGGAACTCTCCCGCCGTTCTGCACGAGCAGAATGTCGCCGCGCTGGATCATGTCTACAGGTACTTCCTCGGTCTTTTTGCCAATTTCACGCACTGCTTTTAGCGGCTTTAGCTTCAGCAGCTCTTCCACCGCATTTTGCGTACGTCGTTCGGTATGCCAGTCTAATATCTCAGCGGAAATCAACATTAAGTCAATAAGCGCCGCGGAGCGGACTTCACCGGTAATAAACGCCGCCGCCAAGGCAACAGCGTTAAACGTATCAATAGTGATTTTGCGGTTAATTACAGAGAGTAGCGCGGCGTATGCGGTAGGCAGGGCTCCAATAACGGCAACTACAAATAAAAGTACCCGGACCGCGTGCATGCTGAAAAAGTCCAAGCCGACAATTAAGACCAACAGGACGGCCAGCACATATTCACGCCGTGGAGATTCAAAAAATTTCATTAGGCAAGTTTTGCGCCGGCCTTGCGGAGAAGAAGAGCATTAGCGGCGACTATCACCGTGGAAAGTGACATTAGCGCCGCGGCAAACGCCGGCTCCAAAAGTATACCTCGGGAAGCCAGCACTCCTGCCGCTAGCGGCAGAGCGATAACGTTATAGCCGGTCGCCCAAAAAAGATTTTGTATCATCTTTCCGTAGGTCAGGCGTGAAAGACGGATTATTTTCGGGATATCTCGCGGGTCGTTTTTCACCAAAATAATTCCGGCGGATTCTATCGCCACATTTGTTCCTGCGCCGATTGCGACGCCGATATCCGCCTGGGTAAGCGCCGGGGCGTCGTTCACGCCATCGCCGACCATGGCGACCTTCAGCCCTTTGGCCTGCAAGAGTTTAACTTTTTCAGCTTTTTCACCGGGCAACACGCGCGAGAAATATTCATCTATGCCCAGTTCTTTTGCCACCCATTCCGCGACATCTTCCGTGTCACCGGTTATCATCGCGGTTCGTACGCCCATCTTTTTTAGCGATGAGATCGCCTCGCGTGATTCCCCGCGGATAATATCTACGAGAGCGATTGCGCCGATACAAACACCGTCTTTGGTTACATAAATTATCGTTTTTCCTTCGCGGGAAGAGCGTTCTATGGTCGGCAGGAAATGAGAGGGGACAGTCGCACCGGAAAGTTCCAAAATCTTTTCTCCGCCGACAGCGATTGTGCTGCCGGACACGAGACCACGAACGCCTTTTCCGGACAGCCGCTCAAACCGTTCAACTTTTTCTGTTTTGAGCCCGCGGTTTTGCGCCTCTTTTACTATCGCTTTTGAGACAAAATGTTCCGAGCTCGCATCCACCGCGGCGGCGAGTTGGAGCGCTTCATTTTGTTTTTCCTGGTCGGCAATCACATCCGCGACGCCATACGCGCCTTCGGTGAGCGTCCCGGTCTTATCGAATAAGACCACATCCAGTTCCCGGGCAAGCTCGAGCGCGGAACGCCTGCGGATAAGGAAGCCGTTTCGCGCGGCGATGGTGGTTGAAATTGATGCGACGAGAGGTATCGCGAGGCCCAAAGCGTGCGGGCAGGCGACAACCAAGACAGCCACCAGCCGTTCTACCGCAAACGGAAGATCGTGGCGAAAAATGAACCAGAGCGTAAAGGTTATGGCTCCGCCTGCAACTGCAACTATTGTGAGATAGAATGCGGCCTTATCCGAGAGCAGTTGCAGCCGTGATTTGGAAGCTTGCGCCTCGCGAACCAGGCGCATGACTCCGGCCAGAAAGGTATGCTCACCGATTTTCGTCACTTTTATCGTTAGCGCGCCGTCGCCGTTTATAGTTCCCGCGATTACTTCGCTTTGCGGATGCTTCGCGATCGGTTTTGATTCGCCGGTAATCATCGCTTCATCAACTTCAGATTCGCCTTCGGTGACAACGCCGTCGGCCGGAATTTTCGCTCCGGGACGAACAAAAACCATGTCCTGTTCTTTAAGTTCTTCAAGTGGCACCATAACCGGTTTTCCATCACGGAGTACTTCGGCTGTGTCCGGCAGGAGTTTGGAGAGTTCTTTTAATGCACCTTCCGCGCCTTGCACCGATTTCATCTCCAGCCAGTGGCCCAAGAGCATGATGGTGATAAGCGTGGCCAGTTCCCAGAAAAGGGTGTGCTCGCCACCGGCAATGATGCTCCCAATGCTATAGATATATGCCGCGGAAATGGCTATCGCGATAAGCGTCATCATTCCCGGAAGCTTGGCGCGCAATTCACGCACCGCGCTCGCGAGAAATATCCATCCGCCGTAGAAGAAAACGACGGAACCAAAACCGGCTTCGATTATGAGGCGAAGAATTGAAGAGGGAATTTGTAGTGGCGGCAGTGGGACAACAACTCCGAAGAGTTTTTGCGGCAAGTCGGAATAGAGCACAATCGGAACAGATAAAATCAAACTAACCGCGAATTTGTGGAGGAAAGATTGCGTTTTGTGTCCGGCGTGCTTGTTGAACGCCGTTCCATGTTCGCCATCATGCTTGTGTTCAGCCGGCTTATTCTTTTGCTTCAATTTGACCAATGACATCCCGCAATCGGGACAGAGCCCTGGTCTCGATTCCTGAATATTAGGATGCATCGGACACGTGTAATTATCGCGTGTTTCCATACGTTTTTATTTTACACCGCTTTGTTTTTTATCCCTAAACGCCGCAGCCACCTCCACCACCGCTATTGGCCGGCGGAGCAACCTTAGACAGAATTTGCTGGTATCCTGAGGCGCTCGAATATTGCGCTCCGAGTATCTCTTTTGGATTTACATTTGCCCACGTGACATTGTTCATCGAAAGGAATTTGCCGATGGTGAGATAGGTATCAGGGAACCAGAAACTGTTTACCGCAAGCGCGGCCCGGTACATTTGGTCTTCTGATATACCTTGCGAAGCCATCAACTCCAAAAGCCCGAGCATGGCCATTCCATGATTGCAGTCGGGAAAATAAGTTGCGTTGTTGCAGCAAGGGCGGTAAATGTTTTTGCTTACATTATCAACCAACATTTGTTGCGCAGGCGTAAGCGTGACCAGCGCGTACTTACTATAGTAATCCATCGCGTTTCCGGTCGACAGCGTCCAGCCGCCAGTTGAGGCGAATCGTCCAGCTCCGCCATATTGCGGATTCTGCATTGGGCCGGTTTCAAGAATAGTATTTTTATTCGCAAGGCCCAGCGCCCACAGGAGATTTAGAATCAGGCTGGAATTTGCGCCATTAATGCGCAATTTGCCGTTTGTCGTGCCATAAAGCAGAGCTTTAGCCTCATCGTCCAAACCACCGCGAACAGCGTAAAGCGCTTCGAATTTTGTTTTATCGATAACGCCTTTTGCCACCAGCTTTGAACCAATGTCACCCCAATTTACGGGCAATTCAATTCCGCTTTGCGGGAGAATAGCGGCTTTGAGCGCGGCCTCGCTCGTGCCGGAAGCTTTCTGGGCTTTTAGTCCGGCGGTATATATCCATGCACCGCCAGCCACTAATGCCGCGAAAACTATCGCCAGCGGCAAAGCATATTTTTCAGCGACTGATTTTTTTATTTCTTTTTCGTCCATTTGATTTAAGTTATTGATTTGTTTTTGAGAACGGGCAACCACTTGCAGCGGCTATACCCGCGAGCCCTTGTTCGCCAACGAGGGTGTGTCCGTCGGGAAAGGCCCATGTTGGGAAAGCTTTGACTCCCGCTGCTATGCAGCGCGACGGATCCTTACCGCATTCAATATACGGTATTTTTTGGAACTCGTCACCAAAGGCATTCTTTTCATTCTGGCAATGCGGACACCAGTCTGCGCCATACATAATGATCCCTTTTTGTCCGATGCATTCCGCGAGAGCCGCAAGAGCGGGTTCCGGAGAAATAGCTCGTTTACCGAAGACAATGAATCCCATTATAGCAATAACCACCGTTAAAATTATAGACGGGATAAGTTTTTTCATTATCAGCAGCAATTTTTCATTTTTTCTTCGAGCTCGCTGGTGGTACGGTCGTTATCTTTGTGAGACGCAGACTTTTTGAATCGGAGGAAAACATAAACAACAATTCCGAGTATAACAACCAGTGCAGTAAATACCCACCAAGCGTAATTTAAGAGCGCGAACATCGCTCCGAATCCAAGCGGAATGAAGATTGTTTTCCAGAGGAGCGGGGAGCGTGTTGTGGGCATATGCTTTTCGAGCGTGTATGCAATGCCCACAACAGTCCCGCCCATCAATAGCGCGATTACGGTCGGGTCAGGTGCGAACCCCGCAAACCTAGCGGCCAAGAGCCAAATCCAAGTTCCGGACACTCCAGCGCAGATAGGGCAAATGCCTAGCGGTACCATTTTCTGCGCAAGCCATACAAACGCGGTTATCACTATTATCGAGCCGATTGCAGTAAGCATGTTTAGAGTTTAGAGGAAGTAGATTAGTATGCCCAGCGCAATCATCAGCAACCCGCCGATAACGCGCATATCTTTCCTTTCCGTCCGCTGCCAGACTTGCACTTTGGCTAGCAGCCCCTCCGTGCTTCCAAGCGCGAGGATAACCACTAACGGCAAGATAAAGAGGATGTTGTAGAGGACAAGATAGGAGAATCCGCTCCAGTAAGTCGCATGATCATG
>JBGQLC010000041.1:0-4964 GCA_041499885.1 Minisyncoccia bacterium | reverse complement strand
CTAAATTAAGCGCTCGGAAAAATCAAAGCCCCGATTTAATCGGGGCCCCTAAGATGCTCAACGGAGATGCCAAGGCGCTTCAGCTCGACTTCCAGGTTATCGGCATTGGTGTAACGGATTGGAGTGATGCCGACCTTCTTAGCCGCGGCGCAATTTTCTTCCAAATCATCGATGAAAATCGCGGTGTAGGGAGATGCCTTGCCGTCTTTTAAAACATGGCGGAAAATATCCGGCTCCGGCTTACGCATATGAAGCGCGTACGAGAGGTACACCTGCCAGAAGCTCCAGAAAATTCCCGGCCAGCGCTCATAGATGTATGCGTGATGATGAGGGTTCAGGTTTGAGAGCAGCCAGAACTCCAGCTCCGGATGCTCAATGCGCAGGTCAACAAAAAAATCAAAAAGTTTTTTGTCCAAGTCGAAAGTGCGGCAAGTGTCAGCCCACCACTCTTTCTGGTCTTTGAACGCCGGCGAAACGGCCTGAAGTGACTCGAAGAATTCGTCGTCACTGATTACCCCTTTTTCATATTCGTGCCAACGAACAGATTTAAAGAGCTCACGCGCTTCACCTTCTTTGATGCCGTACTTTTTTAGGATATACGGGTCGGCATACTGAGGAGTGAAACGAACGAAGACCTGGCCCAAATCGAAAATGATCGTCTGGTATTTCGGCAAACTGTCTCCGTAAAATCAAATTGCTGCTAACTGCGTTATAGCACACAGGTTTTTCCGGCACAATAACAAAGCTGACTGCAATTCAATTCGGTTTTGTTTAAAAAGATATATTCCCGTATGTTGAGATTAATTTTTGAAGAGAATCTGCGTCACCGAGCATCCGCAGCGCTTCCGCAAATAAGCGCTGATCGCTCATTTGGCTATGGTGGTATTGAACTCCCTCGGGCTTTGTGTCGCCGCGCAGTATACCGTAGAGGACGGTTCTCGGATCGAGTGCGTCTTTTGTGTTTTGTAGCGTAATCCCGGAGGCGCTCGCGATACTTTCCGCCTGCGCGATCATTTGTTTATTTTCAAGTGTTGCGGCTTGCTTGGCGCGCGCGAGAGCACTCTCATAGTCTTTCTCGTTGATAATGCCTCCCAGCGCATGGTACTGTCCGTAGCCCCGTTCGACAACATTGCCGTTGGTCTCCTTTTCCGCACCACGGACGCCGGCATCTTTTCCCTCAAATGATTTTTCGCTCATAATGACACATTACCTCGACAACAGTGCGGCTACAACTACGATAAGAAAAAGGCCGAGCCACCCCAAAGTGGCGGAAAGCAGAACAAGCGCTTCTTTTTTGAAATTATTAAGATACAAATGAATTGGTTTTCCCAAAACCAGCAGCCCCGTTACGGACGCGGATATAACGAAAAGCAGCAGGACAAATAGTGGTGCAAGAAAATTGTCCGGTTTCCCGTTCCCGAATATCCTCTGGCTGTTAAAACTCAGCCAGGCCACGGCAGCTACATAAACGAGAACGCCAGCTGCGCTTAGAAAACTTTTCAAAAGATATTCTGTTTTTTTCATAGGTACATATATTTATTATACGTTTGTGGACCCAGGGAGAATCGAACTCCCACCTCGGCAATGCGAATGCCGCGTAATACCATTTTACTATGGGCCCGTTTGGTTTTTATACTACACGCTTCTTTGGCCCGTCGCAATAAAAAACCCCGTGAGGCGAGCAAGCTCGCGCCCATGGGGTTCGGGAATTACTTTATGGGTAATACCCGGGAATTGTCCGAACTTTAATATCGGACTTGCCGTCGGCTCGCACATCAACTTTGACCTTGCGCCAGCCGGTAGCTGTAGAATTGGAGAAATATGTGATCATGTACTGCGAACGGAGATCTCGGGCAATCTCTTCATAGAGCGGCGCGAGTTCCTTTACGCTTTTGATGGAATAGTACTTGCCACCGCTCACATCGGCTAAACGCGAAAGAAACGATTTGGCGGGGAGACTGCTTGTCCCAAGACCGATGGTATAGATGACGACACCTTCATGCTGCGCGTATTCCACGGCTTTGGCCATGGTGTAGAGCTTTGAAGTGGTGTCTTCGCCGTCGGTCAAAAGGACAAGAGCTTTGCGACCGCGCCTCACATCCTTAAGCTCATAGAGCCCGGCAACGACAGCGTCGTAGAGAGCGGTGCCGCCTTGTGCCTGTAGCCAGGAAAGAGAGGTGGTCAGCTCGTCCCGACTCGCGGAAAGCGGATGCAACAGATACGGGGCATCGGAGAAGCCCATCGTAAACGCGCGATCCTTAGCCTTAATCACCGATTTGATGAAACTGGCAGCGGACTGCAGCGAAGTATTCATGGCTTCAATCATCGAACCCGAGGTGTCGATTGCAATTCCGACGTACAGCGGAACGTTTTCTACAACCTCGACGGACTGGATTTCCTGTTTCTTTCCGTTTTCGTAAACCGTGAAATCTTTTGCCGAAAGTCCGCCGAAAGGCCTGTTGCTCTCGGTCACCGTGGCGAAAAGTTCCACCGCGTTGACCTCGATGCCTTCGACATATCCGGGAGAATTCACGTAACGGACATCCTCGGTCACTGTTCCATCGGCAAGAGTTGCCACCGCCTTCAGGTAAGTGAACGCGGGCTTGTCGATATTCACCGTCGTGTTCCAGATGAGCGACTTCGGGTGCTCCGTTTTCAATATCAACTTGTCCTCGAGATAGAGCGAGATTGAGGCAAGCTCTTGGCGCGCTGATTGAAGATTGACGCCGATATTTACCGTGGTCGGCCCACTCACACGCTGCCCCGTTGCCGGAGTCATAATGTGAATGTTAAACGAGTGAGCTCCCTGATTCACGATGAATTGGTCCTCTCCGACGGGATTCTCGGGAGGAGAACCCGGCGTGGAATAGCCCACAACACGGAGAGTGCGCTTCTGCGGCGTATTGCCCATATCAATGTCGGCGCCGAATGGCGGACGATTGATCTGAGAAATCTTTTTGCCGTCGACATAAATCTCTACCACCTTAACAGCGTCGGTAGTGCGCACATTAAAGTGCTGCATTCCGGTGAGCGTGTCTTCTGATGGCGGGACAATCGACACGGCCGGAACGGTCATGGCTTTCCGTTCCTCGGTATTGGTTTTCGGTAAAACCAAGTCGACAGTAACGGTAGCATTCGGAGCTACGGCTACTGGATTCGGCGTGGAAACAGGAGCTGAATTTGCGGCTGTAGACTCTGCGCCTGGCACAATGCCGGGCTGAGTTCCCAGCAGCAGCTCCGTAGGGGTGGCTTTAACATCCGGCGTCTTCTGTCTCAGGGTATCTTCCGTTACCGAAAAATCTCCTTCAAACCGAGCTTCGCCGGTGCCGTTTTTGTCGGCCACCTTAATAATATAGTGGTAAGCCATCTCGAACGGCTTCAGAGATGCGCTGAGCATCGGATAAGCCGTATCGCCCGGAGTGCTGGCAGAAAAAGCGAAAAGGGTCGTAAAGTTTTGGTAAAGCCTTCCTTCTCCGCCTTTTAACAATTCGACGACCACAGTCAGATCGTAATATTTCTGATCGCTGAGCTCCCTGACTTTCAGGCTGTCGCGTTTGACGCCGAATGAAATATCGGCGCGAACCTTACCGCTGCCGGTCGGATCGTAACTGAGTTCAATTTGCGGCTTACCTTCAAGAGTAAGCGGCGTGGAGTTTGAGCTTAGGTTGGTGGAAAGTTCAAGAATCCTATCCACTCCTTCGACCTTGACCGAAGGCGGTTCGAAAAGTTTCGGCAGTTCGGGGCTCAAAAAATGGTCCCCGAAAGTGTACCGCATCTTAGCTAGCCCCTCTTGCAGGTCACGCCACTGCGGGCAACGCTCATAAAGAGCCTGTTGGTTCGGCTGTTCGTTGAAACCGCCGGCGCCTCCCTGCTGCAACATTCCGGAATTGCTGACGAGCACTTTCTCGCCCTCAATCGGATTCCAAAGTTTCCATTCGCCCATGCCGAGCGGCTGGTAGAAAACCAGTGCCATTCTGTCTTGCTTCAGGCGCTCAATGCGCGAATACCACCAAATCTGGATCGGCACGTAGTACCAATCGCATTCGATCTTCACAATCCCCATGTCGGGCGGACCGAGAATCAGAACGAGGCGCGCGGCATCGCTGTGCGTATTTCTGAACATCTGTTTCACATACGCGTAACGATCGAGATAGACTTGTTTGAAATTCGTAACAAATCCCTGTCCGTCGTATGAACGCCGGCGCCAGAATTTATCCATGAATTCATCGCGCCTGTAATTTTCCTTGAGCTGCAAAAAGACGTCTAGCTCTTCGGAGGTAATGATCGGTCCGACCGCCTCCAAAAAATCCTGATACTCCTGCGGCAAAGACTTGATGACCTTCTCCTGCTCCCCGTGCGAAAGCTTTTTTGTCATCGCGTGCGGCAAAGCCTGAGCCTGGGCAGCTTGCTTTGTCTGTGACGATGCGCAGCCGAAAACGGCAACCGTCGCGATAATGAGTAACCCGTAAGTCAGAAATCGTGGAGCCCTAAATTTCACATGTCCTCCAATATGTTTTCAATAAAGTTCTACTATTTTCATACTCCTGCCACTCCCGCCTGTCAAACAAAAACCGCTTTTTGTAAAGGTGGTAAAGCGAATGTCTCCGAGCCTATAAAACCTTCATTATATCCAACACGAAGATGATGATCTCAACCACTATCAACACAATTACGATGATTTCGAGAGCGTTGCTTTTACGGGTGGCAATAAAGTTAATGAGGGTGGTATTGTTCTCTGAAAGAAAATCTATTTTCTCATTCAGAACATCGAAACGGTCGCGCAACTCGTATTCGCTGCGCAACCGGTCATAAAGTTGTTCGAGCTCAGGGCGTTCCCAGGTCTCATCAGGTTTATCGAAAAGTGAAAGACTGCTGACGGTGTTCTGTTTTACCGAAAGAACGTTCCCGACCTGGCGCAGCATATCTTTCTCTGAAAAATTGGCCTTCCCCGCAGTTTTCAGATT
>JBGQLC010000040.1:0-4995 GCA_041499885.1 Minisyncoccia bacterium | reverse complement strand
TTTACGAGTTGTGTCCCGTGAATCCTATGGCGCGGCATTGAATTATTTTACCGGCTCAAAAGACCACAACATCGCTCTGCGGCAGATTGCCATCGGCAAAGGATACAAACTGAACGAATACGGCCTATTCCGCGGCGCAAAGCGGGTAGCCGGAAAAAATGAGGCCGAACTATATAAGGCGCTGGGGATGGATTACATCCCTCCGGAATTGCGTGATATGACCGGGGAGATTGATGCGGCAAAGGCGCACAAGCTGCCCAAGCTTTTGGAATATGACGAGCTCCAGGGTGATTTGCAGGTTCAGACCGACTGGACCGACGGCGCATCTTCAATTGAGGAAATGGTGAAAGCGGCGATAAGGCTCGGGCGAAAATATATCGCGATTACCGACCACACCAAGCGCCTCGCGATGACCCATGGCTTGGATGACAAGCGGATTTTAAAACAGATGGCGGAAATCGATCGGCTCAACAAAAAATTCGCCGGCAAAATAAAAATACTTAAAGGCACCGAGTGCGATATCTTGGAAGACGGTTCAATGGATCTATCCGACAACACACTTAACAAGCTTGATGTTGTGGGCGCTTCAGTGCACTCGCTTTTCAATATGTCCAAAAAAGCGCAGACCGAGCGGATGACGCGCGCGATTAAAAATCCAAATGTGGATATGATTTTCCATCCGACCGGGCGGCTAATTCAAAAGCGCGAGGCTTATGAGGTGGATATTGATGCTCTGATCAAGGCCGCCAAAGTGACAAAGACCGTGCTTGAGATAGATGCTTATCCCGACCGCCTTGATTTGAAAGACGAACACATCAAAAAATGCGTTGATGTCGGGGTGAAGATGTCGATTGACTCCGATGCGCACGCAACGCCGCATCTGTTGTTTTTGGAATACGGCATAGCGCAGGCGCGAAGAGGCTGGGCGGGAAAGAAAGATATCATAAACGCGTGGCCGCTTGAGAAGATGTTAAAAATGTTGAAATAAAAAAGCCCGCATGAAATGCGGGCGGTCTTTGTTAAAAAGAGTTTGGTTGTATTCGCGCTAGACCGACGCCTACAACCCGGTTGAATTCTGAAATCTTGGAGTAGCCATCTCCAATCTTATGGCTGTAGGTTGGCCGCGCGAATGTTTCGAACATCCGGGTTCGCGTCGCCGAGTCAAGGCACTGGCCGTAAAACCGCATACGTTTCGGATCGGCGTAGCAATCGCACGAAAGACAGATCATGAATGGCTGTGCGTCTTCCTTGTCTTTGAGCGTAAGTTGCACATCGAACGACCGTTCCCATATCTCTTTCGTGAGGCCGGAGAGCTGATATGATTTTCTTTCCTTGAGTGCCTCATCCATTCCGGGGAGGTCAAAGGTGACGGTCGACCAACTGTAGGTTACCCCATCTTCGCAGGTTAGGATTTCTGCGCTCACCGATGGCCTTGCGCTCGTAACCAGCGCATAAAGCGCTTCCGCTGTCCGCTTGAATTCCTCGAACGACACCTTTCCCCATCGTTTGTCCCGACTGAATCGGTCCATATAACAACCCCTTTTTGATTTGTGCTTAAAAGAATATAGGGCCACACAACTTAAAAGTCAATTTTTAGCCGAGAAAAATATAAAAAAGCGTGTTATGATTATTTCATATGCAGGGTAAAGAGCCGGAACGGCACTACTCTATTAAAAAACAAGTAGTGGCAGGATTCGTTATTTTCCGGCGCACAATCGAAGGCGTAAAATTTTTACTGCTCTATCGCCGCGGCCAATATTGGAATTTCCCGAAAGGACATTTTGAATTGGGCGAGACAAGCTTGGACACCGCCCTCCGCGAGACGGAGGAAGAAACCGGAATCAAAAAAGAAGATCTGCACATTGTCCCGGGTTTCCGCGCTTACGAAAAATTTGCTTTTCAGCGGGGAAACGAAAAAATTTTTGACACCGTGATTCTCTATCTCGCCGAGACAAGAAAGCCCCAGGTGACCATTGCTCCGCGAGAGCATAGCGGATTCGCATGGTTTATATATCGGGATGCATTGCACGCTATCGGCAGCCAGTACGTCGGCACCAAACGAGTCTTAAAACAAGCCCATGACTTTATCCTTCAGCGCTCGCGTAATCGCCGTCGTCCGGCGCATCCCGCGCGGCGCAACCCTCACGTATAAAGAAGTTGCCCGACGGGCCGGTTCTCCGCGGGCTTATCGCGCCGTTGGGAATATTATGAACCGCCACGGCGGGATGGAACACAGCATTCCCTGTCATCGCGTGATTCGTTCCGACGGAACGCCTGGCGGCTACGCCCATGGCACAAAAAAGAAGATTGCGCTTTTGAAGCGTGAAGGGGCGATAAACGCGGGTCTTGATTTGTGAAGCCGTACGGACATATGCTCTAGGGAGCAGTTTAACCCCAGAGGCGATATGCATTGTCCGCGTTGTGACCAGCGCGCAATTCCGTTAATTTACCGCTTCACACCCGGTGATTATTGTCCGGCCAAGACCGCTTTATCTTTTGCCGAAGTGATGAATATCGTAATTTGCAACAGCACGCAATGCGAAAATAGCAATCTGCGGCGCAGCGAACCGAACATCTTTTGCCCGCGATGCAAAAGCTGGTCGGTCAAGAATTTAGACACCGGCAGACAAGGACACCTGTTCGAATGCGCAAATCATTGTGGAGTGTTGATAGACTTCACTTGCTAAGCAAAATGCCCCGTCCGGGGCATTTATTTTACCTGTTCCAATATTTTTGCGAATACTTTCGGTTCATGCTCGGCGAGGTCGGCGAGGATTTTGCGGTCAAGTTTTATATTTTTCTTTTTCAAGGCATTAATTAACCGGCTATAGGAGATGCCGTTGTCGCGCGCGGCGGCGTTTATTTTCATGTTCCAAAGGGTGCGGAAAACTCGTTTCTTTTCTTTGCGTCCGCGGAACATGCGGCTCTGGGCGTGGAGCAGCGCTTCCTTGGCGGCGCGCTCTTTGGATTTGCGCCCCCACTGATAGCCTTTCACCAGCTTCAATAGCCGCTCTCGTTTTTTGTGGGCAATGGTGCCCCGTTTTACTCTTGGCATTGTTTAATAATTTACGATTTTTTTCCGGGGGAAATCGAGCGAACGGGATTTCTTGTTGTGGCGCAAATTTTTAGTGCTTTTGCGGGTGCGAAAATGGTCGGCATTGCGCGTCCGGCGGACAAGCTTGCCGTTTTTGGTTATCCGTATTCGCTTCGAAAGACTTTTATTTGTGGATGCCGTAGACATGTTTATAAAAACTGTGCGATGGGATTCTATCGCATCTCCTGAATGTTTGCAACTGTGCGAGCCTATTTTTTGCCGACCTGTGCGATCATGCCCCGGCCTCCGAATTTGGGGAAGCTCATAACCTTATATTCGAAAGGAATCATCTTCAGGAACTCCTGAAATTTTTGCTGGGCCCACTGTTTATTGCCCTTTTCGCGCCCGCGGAGGCGCATCTGGATTTCAACCTGGTGGCCTTCGTTTAAGAATTTCTCAAGCTGACGAATCTTGATCATCAGGTCGTTTTCGGCGGCCCGGGCGCTGATTTGGACCTGCTTCATCCCCGCGCCCTTTTGCGCCTGACGCTCTTTCTTCTTGGCTTTTTCCAGTTCGTATCTGTATTTGTCATAGCTCATTACCCGCGCGACCGGTGGCTTCGCTCCGGGGGCGATTTCGATGAGGTCCAGCCCTTCGTCGGGGCGGGCGAGTTTCAGGGCTTCTTCGCGCGAAAGGACGCCGAGATTTTTGCCTTCTGCGTCAATAACCCGCATTTGTGGGGCGGTAATGGCGCTATTAATTTTTACTTTGGCGTTCAAAATGGTGTTTAACGAGATGAAAAGTTCAAGCGCAAATCAACGGTTTCAGTATACTCGAACCCGTTTATAAAGTAAAAAGCCCTCCGGAGAGGGCTTGTGACTATCGTGTTGAGCAAAGAATCTTGCTCGAGAATCGGGGTTTGCCCCGAGTTGGTTTGGAACTATTAACTTTTCTGGTGCTGACTAAAGTATAGCACATTCGGGGTGGGTAAGGGGTAGGGCTGTGGATAACTATAACTCGTTGCAATTTCTCCGCGGCATAGCCCAAAGGCCTAATGCGCGCGGAGAAAGCAACTTCGTTTTCTGTGAAATGCCATGAACACGGGTAATATAGAAAAATCAGGTCTTTGGAGTACAATTAGGCGCATGGCCGTATTATGGAAACAACGTAAAATGGTGGAAGTTTTACAGCGTCTCGAAGACGAAGAAATAGCACGACTTCCCTATGGAAACACGAGTATTGAGCAACAAGTTCACTACACCCTGACTCATCCTCAGGGATATGCTCTATGGGAAAGTATCCTGATTAAGGAAATGCTAAAATTTCAATGTAAAAGCGAAACCGATGTTGTGGCTATGAGTATTAACCAAAAATTATTAAATTCTTGTATTAAGGCGGGATTTATTCTAGAGGGAACCAATGAGAGCTTCACAAATATCTTCCCACTTCCGACAGGGGCAAATCCTAATGCGAATAGCAGTCCAAGAAGAGTTCAGGTTTCGGGAGATAAAGGAGTAGAAATTTTGAATTGGTGGTATTTCTGGTTCAAATATATAGCCGAAGAATTACCGCCCCTTGCGACTATGGGCATATCGATTATCACGGCTATTTTAACAAGTGGAGCTATCTGGTTTTTCTTGCTAAAAGTTTTTGGTGTTAAAATATCTATACCTTAATGAATACAAAAACTGTTTTAATTCTGATTTATTGGGGATTGATGTTTTATGCTGTTTGGATATCCCCGCACACGAGCGAGAGAACGTTTCTCTTTTTATTAGCTTTTGTGGGTTTTATATTTTCTATTGATAACATGAGAGAGGGCAAATAAACCCAAAACCGCCATCGCCGGCGGTTATTTTTTATCGCGCGAAGAATAGTATAATGTATTAACAATGTCCGCGATTTTGGAAGTTAAAAATCTTACTCGGCGGTTCGGAGAGTTTACCGCCGTTGATGGTATT
>JBGQLC010000039.1:0-5017 GCA_041499885.1 Minisyncoccia bacterium | reverse complement strand
GGAGCGCGCGCTGGAGGCTTAAAAATATAAATATTATGTTTCAAAGAAAACCCAGAGGAGACAATTTCAAAAAGGAAATGCATAAAGAGGAATTCAAGGAGAAGGTCCTCGATTTGCGGCGTGTAACCCGTGTGGTCAAGGGCGGCAAACGGTTCCGTTTTCGGGCGACCGTGGTTATCGGCGATGAGCGCGGACGGGTAGCCGTCGGCGTCGGGAAGGGGCTTGATGTCCAGCAATCGATCGCGAAGGCTAAAGTTGACGCGAAGAAGAGTATGCTTGTGCTGCATCTCAAAAACGGCAGGACCATTGAGCACGAAGTCAGCGCGAAATACAGCGCCGCGCACGTTCTGATAAAACCGGCCAAGGAAGGTAACGGGCTTAAGGCCGGAGGTTCCGTGCGTTTTGTTCTCGCTCTGGCCGGAGTTAAGGACGCTACGGCAAAAGTTTTGGGTCGCACGCCAAATAAGCTGACCAATGCCCTCGCGGCCATAGAAGCTCTGAAACAGCTGCGGCCTCCCAGAGGGAAATAGACAACATGCTCATACACGAATTAAAAGCTAAAAAAGTTAATAAAGGGAAAATACGCGTTGGCCGCGGAGGAAAACGCGGAACGACTTCCGGCAGGGGACAAAAAGGACAGAAGTCCCGCTCCGGACACGTTATTCGCCCGGCTCAGCGCGATTTGATTTTGCGCTTGCCGAAAAAGCGTGGATTTCGCAACAAGCCAAAGTCCGATAAAGTGTTTGCGTTGCCTTTGACAATGCTGCTTAGCCGCGTAAAAACGTTCGGCAACAAAGAGGCTATCGTTGTTGACCGGACCTTTTTGGTTAGCTTGGATCTGTTGCCACGCCAGTATCGAGGAGTCGTAAAAGTAATAGGGGTGGGCGATGTTGCGTTGAAGCTAAATGTCCGCGGGCTCAAGATTTCTTCAGGCGCCAAAGAGGCAATCGAGAAAGCCGGAGGCAAGGTAGAATAATCAGCAACATGAACCGGTTCTCTCAAATATTAAAAGTTAAAGACCTTCGCAATAAAATTTTTATTGTGCTGGGGCTTTTGACGGCGTTCCGGTTGCTCGCCGCGGTCCCGATTCCGGGTGTAAATCCCGCAAAACTGGCCGCGTTTTTTAATACCAACCAGCTTTTCGGTTTTCTTAACCTGTTCTCCGGCGGCGGCCTTTCAAATCTTTCAGTGGCGATGCTCGCGGTCGGCCCATACATTACCGCGACGATTATTATGCAGCTTTTGACGATTGTCTTCCCTAAGTTTAAGGAGATGTATTACGAAGAAGGTGCTCGCGGGCAAGCGAAATTCAACCAACTCTCGCGCATGGTTTGCGTGCCGCTGGCGATGCTTCAAGCCTACGGATTTTTGAATTTATTGATAGCCCGCGGCGCAATCGACCGGCCGAGCTTCTTGGGTCTTATCACCAACGTCATGGCCATTACCGCCGGTTCGATGATTACTCTCTGGATTGGTGAGTTGGTAAGCGAACAAAAGATCGGCAACGGTATATCGCTAATCATTCTCTCCGGTATCATCAGCCGCTTGCCCTCGGATATTCGATTGGCTTTCGCGGCATACACCCCGGGGATGCTCCCGGTTTACGTCGGATTCGCCATTGTCGCGATTTTTATAATCGCGGCGATAGTGTATCTGAATGAAGGCGAACGCAAGATACCGATAGCGTATGCCCGCCGCGTCCGCGGGACGAAGATGTTCGGCGGCGTTTCGAGCTACCTCCCGCTCAAAGTTAACCAGGCCGGCATGATCCCGCTTATCTTCGCGATATCGGTTCTGCTTTTCCCGCAATTTTTCGCCCAGATAATTACCGCTGTGTCGCCGAGTATCGGCCTGAGGGTAAACGATATCGTCTCCACGCTTTTGAATAATCAGCTGATTTACGGCGTTGTCTATTTCTTTTTGGTTTTCGCTTTCACTTTTTTCTATACGGCAATAACGTTTAACCCTCAGGAAGTTGCGCGGAACCTGCAGCGCAGCGGCGGCTTTATTCCGGGTATTCGTCCGGGTGAAGGAACGGAAGGATATTTCAAACGAATCGTAAACAGGGTTACGCTTTCTGGCGCGGTATTCCTCGGCCTCATCGCCATTCTGCCGCTCATAGTTCAGAAAGTTACCGGAGTCGCGGTTTTAAATATCAGCGGCACGGCACTGTTGATTGTCGTCGCCGTGGTCTTGGAAACCATGCGGCAAATCGATTCGCAGCTTACAGTCCGCGGTTATGAAGGCATTGAGTAAATAAATTTCCATAGAAAAACCGCTCAAAAGGGCGGTTTTTCTTTTCAGAAAAATTTACGTTATTATGGATATATGTCCAGCAAAGTCATAATTCTTTACGGCCCGCCGGGAAGCGGAAAGGGGACTCAGGCGAATCTCCTGGCCGATAAACTCGGCCTTATACATTTTGATACCGGAAAGATTTTGGAGTCCGTTGTTCATGACCCGGCGCGACAAAGCTCGGCGGTAGTCCGCCGCGAGCGCAAGCTTTTCGATGGCGGCAAGCTGATGACGCCGAGTTTTGTTTTGAACGAAGTGAGGCGTGAGACGATGCGGCTGGCAAAAGCCGGCTGGGGAGTAGTCTTCAGCGGTTCGCCGAGGACAATGTTTGAAGCGAAGGGTTTGATGCCGTTGCTCGAAAAATATCATGGCAAGAAAAATATTTTTGTATTTTTATTGAGGGTTTCGGACGCCACGTCTATCAAGCGCAATTCCAGCCGAATGATGTGCAAGTTTTGCGGTTATGGTCTGCTTACCGCTTATTATCCGTCACGCCATCCGAAATATTGCCCGGTTTGCGGAGGGTCTTTCTACAGACGAACGCTTGATAACCCAAAGACTATCCGCGTACGGCTGGTAGAATACGAGAAGCGCACTAAGCCAATCTTTGAGTTTCTCAAAAACCGCGGCTATCGTCTGCATGCCGTTGACGCCCGCCCCGCGCCATACAAAATATTTCAGCGTATTTTTAAAATGGTTAAAGGTGTGGGAAGCCGATGATTCAGATAAAATCGCCGGAAGAGATTGAAATTATGGCTGAAGCCGGGCATCGGCTTGGCAAGATTTTGTATGCGGTTTCGAGAGAGGTTCGCCCTGGGATATCCACCAAAGCGCTGGATTTGATGGCTGAAGAGCTTATCCGCGCAAACGGCTGTACACCGGCATTTCTAGGTTACGCGCCGTATGGCGCAGTTCGCCCCTATCCGGCGACGTTGTGCGCCTCAGTTAACGGTGTTGTTGTCCACGGACTTCCCGGCGATTATACGCTCCGTGAAGGCGATATTATCGGGCTGGATCTGGGGTTGATTTACAAAGGATTTTATTCCGATACTGCCGTTTCAGTTGGAGTCGGAAAGATATCCAAAGAAGCCAAACAGTTGATCGCCGCAACCGAAGAGGCAATGTACGCGGGGATTAAAGAGGCAAAACCGGGAAATACCTTGGGCGATATCGGCTTTGCTATTTCACGGATAATAAAAAAAAGAAAATTGAAAGTTGTTGAAGGCCTTACCGGTCACGGCATCGGCCGTGGATTGCACGAAGACCCGTATGTATTAAACGTCGGCCGTTCCGGCGAAGGCGAGGCGCTTAAAGAAGGAATGGTTATAGCGATAGAGCCAAT
Organism: Minisyncoccia bacterium; assembly: GCA_041499885.1. Classification (GTDB taxonomy): domain Bacteria; phylum Patescibacteriota; class Minisyncoccia; order UBA6257; family 2-01-FULL-56-20; genus JBGQLC01. The sequence goes on along the minus strand of JBGQLC010000039.1, from coordinate 1,380 downwards.
GGTGGCGATAGGTACCTCAAAAGTAAAACAAGGAAGTGATGATAGTTTCTTTACCGCCGACGGCTCGCTCGCGGCGCATTTCGAGCACACTGTGGCAATCACAAAAAACGGGCCGAAGATATTAACGAAGGTATAGCCACCGTATCGGCCCAATCGGGCCATTTTTTTATGTTATAATCAAATTAATCCGATTTTATCTCCATGGCCCAACCATATCTTTCCGTCATAATTCCGGCTTATAACGAAGCCGAGCGTCTTCCGCTTACGCTTATTGATGTAGACAAGCACCTGAGCAGGGTTGATTACTCATATGAAATTTTGGTTGTGAGTGACGGCTCGACCGATGGCACGGTGCAAATCGTCAAAAATATGATGGGTACGGTTAAGAATCTGAAGTTATCCGATTACCCGATGAATCGCGGCAAAGGAGCGGTGGTACGGGATGGCATGCTATCGGCCAAGGGCAAAATCCGTTTGTTTACCGATGCCGACAACTCGACCTCTGTCGACCAATTTGAAAAAATGATGCCGTTTTTTAAATCCGGCTTTGATGTGGTCATCGGTTCGCGAGCGCACAAGGCGAGCGTTTTGGATCCGCCACAGGCATGGTACCGCCGAATCCCGGCCAAGCTGGGCAATTTGTTCATTCAACTTTTGCTTTTGCCCGGCCTTCGGGATACGCAGTGCGGCTTTAAAGCTTTCACCGAAGAAGCGGCCGAGCGGATATTTACTATAGCGAAGGTTGACCGTTGGAGTTTTGATGTCGAGGTTTTGTCGCTCGCAAAAAAATTCGGATTGAGAATAAAGGAAATTCCTGTTGTATGGAAAAATGCCACCGGTTCCAAGGTCCGGACATCTACTTACTTGAAATTTTTCCTGGAAGTGATTAAAATTCGCCTATGGCTGTGGATGAATTCGTATAAAATAAATCCACAAATCGCGGCGCCACCGCAACAATATGGATAAATACTACGTGACAGCGGAACGCCACGAAGAATTAAAAAAAGAACTAGAAACGCTTAAGGGTGAGAAACGACGCGAAGTAGCCGATGACCTTAAGCGCGCAAAAGAATACGGCGACCTTTCGGAAAATTCCGAATATGCCGAGGCCAAAGACAAGCAGAGCAGGATTGAAACACGGATTTTTGAACTTGAGGAGATATTTAAGCATATCGCGCTGATACAGAAAAACAGCGCCGGCGATACGGTTCAAATCGGATCAACTGTGACCCTAAAAAAAGGCGGGGAGATGCTGAAATACACGATAGTCGGGTCAAGCGAAGCAAACCCACCCGAAGGCAAAATCTCGAACGAGTCACCATTGGGGCGGTCATTTTTGGGGCACAAAGTAGGCTACACGATCAGCGTAAAAACTCCGGG
>JBGQLC010000038.1:0-5155 GCA_041499885.1 Minisyncoccia bacterium | reverse complement strand
TATGGATTTTACCCAATTGTGGGATAGTATCAAGGACTTTTTTAATAATCAAAAATTCTATAATATTACAGATGTCAGAGAGTCGCAGAAAAGGCAGCCCGTAGTGCCCAAGTAAGCAAAAATTTTCCATGGCTAAATTTACACATCTTCACACTCATTCGCATTACTCGCTTCTTGATGGGCTCGCCAAAATAGACGACATCGTCGCCCGCGCAAAAGAACTCGGGATGGATTCGATCGCCGTCACCGACCATGGCGCGCTTTATGCTTCGGTTGAATTTTATAAAAAAGCAAAAAGCGCCGGCATAAAACCGATACTGGGGGTTGAGGCCTACGTCGCCCCGCACGACCGGTTCTCCAAAGAACCTAATGAAAAGTATTATCATCTTATTTTACTCGCCGAAAATAATACCGGCTGGGCGAACCTGATAAAACTTATTACCAAAGCGCACCTTGAGGGTTATTACTACAAACCACGAATCGACAAAGACCTTTTGCGTGAATACCACGAAGGGCTTATCGGCCTCTCGGCCTGTCTGGGCGGCGAAGTATCTCAAGCGCTTCTGAACGGAAGATACGATGACGCAAAAAATATTGCTCTCGAATACCAAAACATTTTGGGTAAAGGAAACTATTTTCTGGAAATCCAAAAACATCCGCATATCGCAGATTCCGAAAAAATAGAAAGCGAGCTCATAAAACTTTCCGAGGATACCGGCATACCGCTCGTCGCAACGCAGGACAGCCATTATGTTCGGCCGGAAGACGCGCCATATCACGACGTGCTGCTTGCGGTACAAACCGGAAATAAAGTTTCGGACGGCGACCGGCTTTCAATGAAAGAAGATGATTTCTCCATTCTTTCCCCAGAAGATATGGCAAAAAAATTCGCGCATGTTCCGCAGGCACTTGAATCAACCACTGCCATCGCGGAACGTTGCAACGTTGAGATGACGCTGAACCGCACATTGCTTCCCGATTTTGAAAAGCCGGATGGTAAAACCGCGAATGAATATCTGCGCGAGCTGTCGTACGCCGGTCTGGATAAAAAAATTACGAAGCCGAACCAGACAAAAGAAGTTTCCGATCGGATGGAGTACGAGTTGGGCGTCATCACAAAAACGGGCTTTGCCGACTACTTCCTTATCGTACAAGACCTTATTTTCTGGGCTAAAAGTCATGGTATTGCGGTCGGTCCGGGACGAGGCTCGGCGGCAGGAAGCCTGGTTTCTTATGCGTTAGATATTACCGACCTCGACCCCTTAAAATACGGGTTGATATTCGAGCGGTTTTTGAATCCTGAACGCATCCAAATGCCGGATATCGACATTGACTTTGCCGATACGCGCCGGGACGAAGTGCTTGCTTACGCGCGGGAAAAATACGGGGAAGACCGGGTGGCTCGGATAATAACTTTCGGAACAATGGCCGCGCGAGCCGCGATCCGAGATGCCGGACGCGCCATGGGCATAAGCTATGCTGTCTGCGATCAGGCCGCCAAACTTATCCCCTTCAACCCGACGCAGGGAATGAAAGAAGGGTGGCTAGAGCATTGTCTTGAAAAAGTACCGGAGTTCAAGGCGTTCTATGAAAAGAGCGCTGAGGCGAAGCGGCTGATAGATACCGCGAAACACCTTGAGGGGGTGGTGCGCCACGCCTCGGTACACGCTTGCGCGACGGTGATATCCAAAGAGGCGCTGGTGAACTATGTCCCCCTGCAGCTCGCGCCGCAGGACAAAGACACAACCATTACCCAATTTGAGATGCACGCGATTGAAGACCTCGGGCTGCTTAAGATTGATTTGCTGGGATTGTCCAACTTGACCACGATTGTTAACGCGGTAAACACGATAAAAGAGCTGCACGGAGAAGAAATCGATATTTCAAAAATACCATTGGACGATCCGGCTACATATAAACTTTTCCAAAACGGAGATACGACCGGCTTCTTCCAATTTGAATCCGCCGGAATGCGCCGGTATCTCAAAGACCTGAAGCCGTCCCAATTGGACGACCTAATCGCCATGGTCGCGCTTTTCCGCCCCGGCCCGCTGGAGCTTATTCCTTCATTCATCAAACGCAAACACGGCGAAGAAACGATCACGTATCTTCATCCTAAACTTGAACCAATTTTAAAAACTACCTACGGCATCGGCGTATACCAGGAACAGATGATGCAAATCGCCCGCGATTTGGCCGGGTACACTCTCCCCGAAGCAGACACTCTCCGCAAAGCTATCGGTAAAAAAATAAAATCGTTGCTTGCCGAGCAGAAAGAAAAGCTGCTCAAGGGTATGGTTAAAAACGGCATTCCGGAAAAAACCGCTCAGGCAATTTGGGAGCTTTTCCCGCCGTTCGCCCGTTATGGATTCAACAAAAGCCACGCAGCGTGCTACGCCCTAATCGCCTACCGCACGGCTTACCTCAAAGCGCACTATCCGCAGGAGTTTATGGCGAGCTTATTGAATGACCGCACCAACGACATTGACCGCATCGCCATTCTGGTGGCTGAAGCAAAAAATTCTAATATTAAAATACTACCACCGGACATTAATAGAAGTTTCGCGAATTTTGCGCCGGAAGGAAATGACATCCGCTTCGGACTTCTGACCATTAAAAATGTCGGCGGCCAAATTGCCGAAGCTATCATCGAAGAACGGGCACTACGCGGGCCATTCAAAGATTTTGGCGAATTTTTAAAGCGGGTAACGCACAAGGATTTAAATAAAAAATCGCTCGAGAGCATGGCCAAGGGCGGAGTTTTCGATTCGATGGGTCTTGAGCGTAATCAAATTCTGGGAAATATCGATGAGATTTTGCGCTATATAGGAGCAGCCAAAAAAAACGGCTCGCCGCTGGCGCACAATTCTTTATTTGGTTCGGCGGCAATCGTGCCGTTCAAATTAAAGGATGCCCCACCAGCATCGGCGCAAGATAAATTGAAATGGGAAAAAGAGTTGCTGGGCTTCTATCTGTCGGACCATCCGCTAAACGCTCATGCCGAAAAAATAAAACTTGCTAAAGCGCGACCGATCGATGAACTGCGGGCGGTGAAAAATGAAACGCTGCTTTATCGGGCAGCCGGAGTTATTTCGCGCATACAGCGCATTGTCACCAAAACCGGTCAACCGATGGCCTTTGTGACGATCGGCGACCTATCGGAACATCAGCTTGAACTGGTTGTATTTAATAGCGTCTATTCGAAAACTATGAATATCTGGCAAGAAAATAACGCGATATTGGTTGAAGGACACATGTCTCGGCGCGATGACGAAGCAAAAATGATCTGCGAACGGGCGAAAATATTGGAAGCTTGACGCTCCAAGAGGGTTCACATAAAATAGGTTTAGCAGTTTAAAAAGGAGTGTCTGGATGACGCATGTCGCCCCCGTATTCGGTCTCATTGTCATCGTTACAGTTCTGGTCGTGCTGCTCGACTTGTTTGTGAAAACGGTTGGCACGGCGGTCCTCAAAGGATTGGTCTGTGGAGCTGTAACGCTCCTCTTTACCCCCATTGCGTTCCTCGCAATCTCTGCAGGAAGAGGCCCTCTTTTCTGCCTGATTTATTTCTCAATCCTCTTTTTTTCAATCCTCGGCTTCGTCCAGGCCGTAAAGCGGTACAAGGCCAAAAAGGCAACACCCCGATAAGGGGTGTTTTTATTTTATTCTTTTGGCGGGCGCATCAACGGGAAAATCACTGTTTCCCGAACCGGCTTATCCATTAAAACCGCGAATAGGCGCTCGGACATGCCGAATCCGGCGGTCGGCGGCAAGCCGTATTCCAATGCCTCCAAAAATGACTCGTCGAGGCGCTGGGCTTCTTTATCCCCCGACTCGCGAAGCTGCATTTGTTCTTCAAAACGCTTGCGCTGGTCAACCGGGTCATTCAATTCTGAAAATCCTTTGCCGAGTTCTGTGCCGCAAGCGACAACCTGAAAGCGCTCCACTCGTCGCGGGTCTTTATTGCTGCGCTTAGCGAGCGGCTCAATGTCGACCGGCGGGTCTACCAAAAAACACGGCTCAGCCAATTTTGGCCTGACTGTTTTTTTGAACAAAAGATCTATCAGGCGGCCGCGGCCGAGTTTAGGCTCGGGTGAAAGATGCAATGCTTGGGCTTTCGCGAAAAGTTCGGCGCGAGTCGCCGCGAGCGGGTCCAACCCCGTAGTCTTTTTTAGCGCGGCTACATAGTCAACCTTTTTCCACTTTTTGCCCCAATTTATTTTTTTACCTTCGTAAGTTGTTACCAACTTGCCGAATGTGGCTTTTATCGTCTGTTTATATAATTTCTCAACAAACTTCATTAGTTCATTGTAATCGCTGTAGGCCCAATAAAATTCCAGCTGGGTATAGTCCTGCAAATGTTCTTTATCGATTCCTTCGTTCCGAAAAATGCGCCCGATCTCGAACACTTTTTCTAATCCCCCGACAATAAGTTTTTTTAACGGCAGCTCAAGCGAGATGCGCAGATAAAAATCGTGGTCCAAAGCATTCATATGCGTTACGAATGGTTCGGCATCCGCTCCTCCGGGCACAGGCTCCAAAACCGCTGTTTCAACTTCCAAAAAATTTTCGGCTTTTAGTGCGCTCCTTAAAGTATCCCAAAAAACTGCTTTCTTTAGAAAAATTTCTTTTGCTCCCGGGTTAAGCAAAATATCCAGATATCTCTTCCGTAGCCGGGTTTCCATCTCTTCCACCCCGTACCATTCGCTCGGAACCGGTCGAACTGACTTTGCGGCCATCGCGAAATCGCGGACTGCGATACTGCGTTCGCCCCGCTTGGTTTTAAAGAGCGCGCCACCCAAAGAAATGAAATCGCCCCTATCAAGCGTGGATTTAATGAATGCGAAATTCTTCAATTCGTCCTTTTTTAAAACTCCTTGAATCGTGGAGTCTCCTTCTTTTATATCCACGAAAAGAACTTTGCCCTGATCGCGGACGCTCGTTACCCGCCCGACCAAAAATACTTTCTTCTTGCCGCGCAGAAGCGCGGGGAACTTCTCGATGGCTTCGGATATCGCAAAGCTCCGTTTAATCCTGGCAGGATACGGATCGATTTTGGCTTCTTCCAGGCGAGCGCGCTTCTTCAGACGTTCGTCGATCAGATCTTTGAGCATCGCTACTCAACTTTTGTGACTTGATAATCAACAGTGCCTCC